>DASPKU010000020.1 GCA_035627955.1 Phycisphaerales bacterium | reverse complement strand
GCAGGACGTTGTAGGAATCGCGGAAGAGGATCCAGAGGGACTCGCGCACGCTTTCATCGTCATCGACGACCATCAAGGTCCGGCGAAGGCTGGAGGCTGCGGCGGGACGACGCCGGAGCACATCAAGCAACTGGCTGGGATGGTGGAGCAGTTCAACAGGAGGGGCGCTGTAGCGGGGATTGCGGCGGCCGCGTCTCGCACTGGCGGGCAAGCCGCCAGTGGCACAAAGGGCGTCACCTCGCTGTACTCCGTCGCGGACTACCGCCAGGACACGTCGATCCTGATCATCGGTGAGCGGATGAACGCCAGCGGCTCGCGGGCGTTCAAGAAGCTGCTGGAAGCCGAGGACTTCGACGGCATCGTCTCGCTCGCCCGCGAGCAGGTGCGGCACGACGGGGCGCACGTGCTGGACCTCAACGTCGATTACGCCGGGCGCGATAACGCCCGCGACGCGGCCGAGGTGGTGCGGCGCGTCGTCCGCCAGGTGAACGCGCCGCTGATGCTGGACTCCACACAGATCGCCACGCTGGAAGCGGGCCTTAAGTGCTTCGGCGGCAAGGCCATCATCAACTCGGCGAACTTCGAGGACGGCGAGCACAAGTTCGACGCCATCTGCGGGCTGGCGAAGAAGTACGGGGCCGCGCTGGTCATCGGTTCCATCGACGAGGACAAGGAAGCCTCAATGGCCCGCACGGCCGACCGCAAGCTCTCCATCGCGGAGCGCGGCTACCAGCGCGCGGTGGAGGTGCACGGGCTCGACCCCGCGGACCTGCTGTTCGATCCGCTGGTGCTCCCAATCTCGACGGGGATGGAGAGCGACCGCCGCTCCGCCCTGGAGACGATCGAGGGCGTGCGGCGGATCGCGGCCCGCTTCCCGGAGTGTCAGACCACTGTGGGCCTCTCGAACGTCTCGTTCGGCCTGAAACCCGCGGCCCGCGTAGTGCTCAACTCCGTGTTCCTGCACGAGCTCCAGGAGGCGGGCCTCACCAGCGCCATCCTGCACTTCAGCAAGATCCTGCCCAAGAACCGCATCCCGCAGGAGCAGTGGGACGCGGCCCTGGACCTCATTTACGACCGCCGGCGCGAGGGCTTCGACCCGCTGAACGTCTTCATCGAGCTGTTCAAGGACGTCGAGGCTTCGACGGGTGCGAAGAAAGAGAAGAAGCAGCTCACGGTCGAGGAGCAGCTTCGAGCTCACATTATCGACGGCGAAAAGGAGGGCCTCGCCGAAACGCTGAAGGCGGCCCTGACGAAGTATGCCCCGCTCGACATCATCAACGACCACCTGCTCGACGGCATGAAGACCGTGGGCGAGCTCTTCGGCAGCGGGCAGATGCAGCTGCCGTTCGTGCTGCAGTCGGCCGAGGTGATGAAGATGGCCGTGTCGCAGCTCGAACCGCTGATGGAGAAGAAGGCGGGCCCCGATGGGAAGCAGTCCAAGGGCAAGATCGTGCTCGCGACCGTGAAGGGCGACGTGCACGACATCGGCAAGAACCTCGTCGACATCATCCTCACCAACAACGGCTACACGGTCGTGAACCTGGGCATCAAGCAGCCGATCACGGACATCGTGAAGGCCTGGCGCGAGCACCAGGCCGACGCCATCGGTATGTCGGGTCTGCTGGTCAAGTCGGTTAACGTGATGGAGGAGAACCTCAAGGAGCTCAACGGGCTGGGCATCAAGGCCCCCGTCGTGCTCGGCGGCGCGGCCCTCACCCGCCACTACTGCGAGAGCCACCTCCGCAGCACCTACGAGGGCGCGTGCATCTACGGCAAGGACGCGTTCGACGGCCTCCGCATCATGGACCACGTGACGGCGGGCAAGACCGACGTGCTGCTGCGCGAGGCTTCGGAGCGGCAGAGCAAGCGGACGATGGCCGAGGAGCAGATCAACAAGACACGGATCGAGAAGCTGGCCGCGGCGAATGGCGGAAGTGGCAAAGTGGCGGAGTGGCAAAGTGGCACCATCAGGGAGCGGGTGCGGTCCGACGTGTCCCCCACTGCTCCGGTGCCGGTGGCGCCGTTCTTTGGTTCGCGCGTCGTCACCGACCTGGACCTCAACGACATCTACCCCTTCATCAACCCCGTCGCCCTCTTCCGTGGCCAATGGCAGGTGAAGAAGGGGGCGAAGAGCGACGCCGAGTACGACGCGTTCATCGAGGACGAGGTCGTGCCGGTGTTTGAGTCGCTCAAGAAGAAGTGCCGCGATGAACGCGTGCTTCAGCCCGCGGTGGTGTACGGGTACTTCCCGTGCAATGCCGACGGTGACGACCTTGTCATCTGGGACCCGGGGTCCGTGGGTACCCCGCCGCTCCGCGGCGGCTTCCAGGTTGATGCGGAAGTCCTCAAGGCGGCGGCGATGACCCGGCCCAACGAAGATCCGCCGCGGAGCGGCGGGGTACCCAGAGTTCTCGAGCGGCTCACCTTCCCCCGCCAGGGCGACAAGCGCCGCCTCTGCATCTCCGACTTCTTCCGCCCCATCGAATCCGGCGAGGTCGACGTCATCGGCCTGCACTGCGTCACCATGGGACCGCGGGCGAGCGAGGCCGCGAAGAAGCTGTTCGAGGCCCACAAGTACACCGACTACCTCTACCTCCACGGGCTGGGCGTTGAGACCGCCGAGGCCCTCGCCGAGTTCTGGCACAAGCGGATGCGGCAGGAGATGGGCATCGCTAACGAGGACTCGCCGCGGATCAAAGAGCTGTTCACGCAGCACTACCGCGGCAGCCGCTACAGCTTCGGGTACCCCGCGTGCCCGGACATGTCGATGCAACAGAACCTGTTCCGGCTGCTGAAGCCCGAGCGGATCGGCTGCACGCTCACCGAGAACTTCCAGATCGACCCCGAGCAGAGCACGAGCGCGATCATCGTGCACCACCCCGAGGCGAAGTACTTCAACGTGTAGCGGCAATACTCGGAGGGCGACGGCGTTCGACGGGCACTCGATTGCCCGCCAAGGATGCACTATGCCCCCGACTCACCTGAGGATGCTCGCCCCGCTCGCTGCCACCTTGCTCACCCTTATCGGCACGACCGCGACGGCCCAGCCCGAGCCGCCGCGCGATGAGCGGCCCCGCCCGGACCAGTCGCCGGCGCCGATGCGCGGGCGCGGCGGCCCCGGCATGGGCGGCCCCGGCGGGCAGGAACGCAAGCTTCTCGCCCGCTTCGACGCGGACAAGAACGGGCAGCTCAGCCGCGAGGAACGCCGCAAGGCCCGCGAGTACCTGAAGGACAATCCGCAGCGACGTCCCGGCGGCGGCCCGGGCGGCCCGGGCGGTCCCTTGGGCAACTTCGGCCCGGGCGCACGGGAGGAGGCGAAGCCCGGCGAGCGGGTATCGCCTGCCGATGTGAAGCCCGTCAAGAGCACGGCCCTGTACGACACGTCCGCCGTCCGCACGTTCTTCCTCGAGTTCGACAGCGATGATTGGGAGCAGGAGCTCGCCGACTTCTACAACACCGATGTCGAGGTGCCGGCGACGCTCACGCTCGACGGCCGGAAGTACCCAGGCGTGGGGGTGTCGTTCCGCGGGGCCTCCTCGTTCTTCGCGGTGCAGGCGGGGTACAAGCGGTCGCTCAACATCTCGGTCGACTTCACGGACAGCAAGCTGCGCGTGCACGGCAAGAAGACGCTGAACCTGCTTAACGCCCACGCCGACCCCTCGATGATGAGCACGGTGCTGTACTCGCTGATCGCCAACGAGCACATCGCGGCGCCCAGGGCCGCGTTCGCGCGCGTGGTGATCAACGGTGAGAGCTGGGGCGTGTACGTCAACACCGAGCAGTTCGACTCGGTGTTCGTGGCCGAGCGGTTTGAGTCTGGCAAGGACGCCAAGGGCGCACGCTGGAAGGTCAAGGGCTCACCCAACGGCTCGTCGGGGCTGGACTACCTTGGCGAGGAGATCGAGCCCTACCGCGCGAAGTACCAGATCAAGAGCAAGGACCGCGAGGAGGACTGGCGGGCGCTCATCGAGCTCTGCCGCGTGCTGACCGAGACGCCGCTGGAGGAGCTGGAGGACAAGCTCGCGCCGATGCTGGACATCGACGGCGCGCTGTGGTTCCTCGCGCTCGACAACGCGCTCGTCAATATGGACGGCTACTGGGTGCGGGCGAGTGATTACAGCATCTACCGCGACAGCAAGGGCGTGTTCCACCTCATTCCGCACGACATGAACGAGGCGTTCTCGCCCGGCGGTGGGCCGGGCGGGCGGCGTGGACCAGGCGGCGGCCCTGGCGGGCCTCCCCCCGAGCAGCGCCCCGGAGACCGCGATACGCCGCGCCCGCGCGATGGCCACGAGCCGCCCCGGGAAGGGAACGAGCGGCGGCCGCAGGCCCGCGGCGGTGTCGAGCTCGATCCGCTCATCGGTATGGACGACCTCCGCAAGCCGCTCCGTAGCCGTCTGCTGCGGGTGCCAGCGCTCCGCGAGCGTTACCTCGAGAAGGTCCGGTCCCTCGCTGACCGGTCGCTCAACTGGGACCACCTCGGGCCCAGAGTGCGCGAGCTCCGGACGCTGATTGAGCCCTACGTGCGGGCGGAAACGCGGCGGGAGACGCCGTTCGAGGCCTTCGACCGCGCGACGGCCGATACGCCGCCAGGCGAGGGGCAGGGGCGCTCGCGCTCGCTGCGCGCCTTTGCGGAGAAGCGGCGGGCGTTCCTGCTCGCCTACAAGCCGCGCGATCCCGAGTCGCCCCCGAACGAAAAGGGACGCGACTGACTCCGCGTGCCTCAGATCCCGTGGTTGGTCCAGACCTCGAACTTGGCCATGTCATTCAGCCGGGCGGGGATCGCCTCGCGCTGCTCGCGGGTGAGGGCCGCGTCCACCTGCGCCTTGAGCGTTCGCTCCAGTTCCACGCGCTCCGTGCGTGCCTTCACCAGCGGGTGGTCCTCGCTCAGCCATGAGCCGTTGAACATGATGGCCCGCTCTTTGCGCTGCGGCCTGCCGATGGCCTGCGCCAGCGACTCGGGCATTTCCTCTTCCTGGAACTTCCGCCAACCCGCGGCCGCGCGCCGGGCCCACGCCTCTGTCTTCTCCTTGCGCTGGCGGCGCACGGCCTCGATCTGCTGCTTCTGCTCGGGTGACAGTTCCGGCAGGCGGAGGGCGTCCTCGATGTACTGGTCCAGGCGCGTGGGCCGGTGCAGCATCGGGTAGCTGGACGCGAACACGCGCTGCTCGAAGCCGCTGCGCCGGTCCTCGGGCAACTCGGCCGCGACCAGTCGCGCGTACCGCTCGTTGGTGTCGCGCACCGTGAGCCGCAGCCGCAGGGCTTCCTTCCAGACCTCCGTCGCCCGCGCGGCGTCCTTCTTCACCAGCTCGTAATAGTCCTTGCCCTCGCCTTCGAGGTACGTGTCGCGTGTGGTGAGGGCGTGATCGATCTCCGTGCGGTACCGCAGCAGCACCTCCGCGAGGGGCGCGGGCATGTCGCGCCCCTCCACTGCCTCTTCGGCGATGCCGACCACATCCACGGCCTCGCCGCAGAGCTGGCCGCGGGGGATGCGGCGGATGCGTCGGAGCTCCCGCTCCAGCGTGGGCCAGTTGGCCTCCTGCTCGCGCGTGAGCAGGCTTTTGAGGTCGGTGAGGAACTGCTGCTTGATCTGCTCGGCACGCGCTTTGAATGCCTTGACGCGTTCGCGCACAGGCTCGAGCATCTCGTCGTTGTTCATGAGCTCGGCCCGGTCAACTTCGTCGTAGCACTGCGCCTTGAGCCGGTTGATCTCGTCATTCAGCTGCGCCGCGTAGCCGTCGTACAGGTCCTGCAGCGACTTCTGTGCTTCCGGCGAGAGCTGGAGCACCCGGGTCATGACCTTGAGGTCGCGAGCGGAGAACTCCGGGCGGAACGCCTCGCCCTGGAAGAGCGGCATCTGCCAGGAGCCGTTCTGGGCGAGCGAAGCGGGCGCGAGGAAAGCAAGGAAGATGATCAAGAAGAAGAAGGCGGGCGTGACGCGCATGCGGCAACCTCCACGTGGATGTCCCCAGAGATGCGCGTGTCACCAGCTTCCGGCAAGGCCTGACGGCCGCCCTCACTGAGCCGGCCGCCGCCTCAGGAGCAGCACCAGCACGGGCCCTCCCAGCAGGCTCGTGAGTATCGAGATCGGCGGGTGGCCCGAGCCGAAGTCGATGAGGCGCGTGGCCGCGTCCGCGCCGATCACGAGCGTCGCGCCGCTCACGGCCGCCCCCACCACCAGCACTCGGTGCGATGGGCCGAGCAGCAGCCTCGCCGCGTGCGGGCAGATGAGGCCGACGAAGCCAACTGGGCCGGCGATGACCACGCTCGATGCCGCCAGCACGCCCGAGAGCACGAAGAGAAGCGTGCGCAGCCTTCCAAGGCCCACGCCGACGCTGCGGGCCTCGTCGTCACCCAGCGCCGCGGCATCCATCGCCGGTCCTGCCCAGGCACCCGCGACGATGCTGGCGAGCGTGAGCCCTCCTACGAGTGCAAGCTGCCCGCGCGGCACGTCGTCCGACAGCATCCCCCTGAGCAGCCGCGATGCCGCGACACCCTGGTCGGGCATCAGGCTCTTGAGCAGCTGCGTTCCCGCCCCGCACATGATGGCGACCACCACGCCGACGAGCACGAGCGTGATTGGATCGAGCAGGCCGCGGCGCTGGCTGAGGACGTACACCAATGCCAGCGCCCCAAGCGCGCCGAGCACCGCCGCGGAGGTGGTCGTCCACCCGACGCCGCTTCCCCCCAGGTCGGTCGCGGCGATGCCCAACCCTGCAAGGTAGCCGATGTACACGATCGCCATCACCCCCAGCCCCGCCCCGGAGGCGAGGCCGAGCAGGTCGGGGGACGCGAGAGGGTTCCGCAGGAGTGACTGGAGCAGGACGCCCGACACGCCCAGCGCCGCACCCACCACCAGCCCTGAAACGACGCGCCACTGCCGCACCTCGAGCATCAGAGATGTCATCTCGGGCGTATCGCCCCCGCCCCCGATCATCAGCCGCCATACCACGGCCGCGCCGAGCAGGCCCATGAGCAGGCAGAGGGCCAGGATGTCACGGGTGCGGGGCACAGGCAGAGCGTAGAGGATTGGTCGGGGCGGTGCTGGGCGACGTCATGGCACGTCGAGCTCCCGCATAATCCGCAGTGCCTCGTCACGGAGGGCTGGAAACTGGGCGGCCTTCTCCAGCATCGGACGGGCGGCCTGAGGATTGCCCGTCAGGTCGAGGGCGATGGCCATGAGAAGGTAGGGCCGGCCCCCGCCACCGGGTGTGAGTCCAGGCGGGCGGCCCGGACGCTCCACGTCGTCGATCGCGAACCTCAGGATCGCGATGGCCTGCTCGGGCCGGTTGAGCTCGTCCTCCTTGAGGTACATGAGGGCGAGCTCCACCGCGGGCTGCCAGGGCTCGGGGTTGTTGTCCATGCCGTGCAGGAGTGATGCCTCGGCCTCGCGAAAACGGCCCAGGCGTCGCTGCACCTGCCCGAGCGAGGTCCAGACTCGACCGTCCTGCGTCGACCTCTCGAGGATCTCCTGATAGACGGGGATCGCCTGTTCGAGCTGGCCTCGGTTGGCGAGGGCGTCGGCATAGGAGAGCATGACCGCGGGGCCGGCGTTCCCTGTCTCGATAATGCGGGCGAGGAGTCGGTCGTTGTCCTGCCAGAGGGTGGTCTGGCGCCAGGCCAGGGGCGCAAGCACGCAGGGGATGAGGATCGCCACGCCCGCCAGAATGGCACGGTTCACCGATGGATAGCGATCCAGCAGCATCGCGAACCCGCCTGCCGCCGCGATAGTCACGCCGATGAGCGCCACATAGGAATAGCGATCGGCCACGAGCTGCGGCCCGCTCTGGAGCACGCCGAGCACGGGCGAGAGGATGACAAGGTAGGTGAAGGCGACCGCCGCCACGCCTGCCGCCCGCTTGCGGCCGGCGACGAGGAGCCCCGCCGCACCCAGCGCGATGATGACACTGAGTGCCACCGCAGGGTCGGTGGGTTCCATGTGCGGAGGCTTCTCGTACATGGGGGAGAGGCTGGTCGGGGCGATGGTCTTCCACAGGTAGAAGACCAGGCCGTAGCAGGCCTGGAGGGCGCGATCGGCGATCGTCCATGATTCCAGCGAGGCCACGGCCTTGCCGGTTGACTTCTGGGCGTAGGCAGCGAGGGCGGCGAAGAGCAGTCCGAGCACGGCGAAAGGGATCTTCTCCAGCAGGATGCCGCGGCCCTTCGCCGAGAAAAGGGCGGCGGTGTGCACGCGCCGCAGCGGGTAAACATCGAGTGTGAGAGCGACGACGAAAAAGGTCATGCCCCAGGCTTTCGAGAGCAGCGATAACCCAAGCAGCGCGATGGCGAACAAGTACGCCGGGATAGAGGCGACCCCCGGCCCACCGCGCCTGACCGCCCGCAAATAGGCGAGCGCCGCGCCAAGGAGGAACAGGGTGCTCAGGACGTCGCGCCGTTCGGTCACCCAGGCCACGGACTCGACCCGCAGGGGGTGCACGGCCCAGACCACGGCCGCCAGGAGCGAGCTGACGGTCAGCGTCCGGATCGGGCAATGCGGGCGAGCGGCGCCGAGCAGCCGCCGCGCCAGCAGGAATACCAGCGCGGCGTTCACGGCATGGATCAGGATGTTGGTTGCGTGATAGCCACGCGGGTTCATTCCCCAAAGGGCATGGTCGATGGCGTAACTCAGCCACGTGAGCGGCTGGTAGTGGCCCATGTGGGTGGTGGTAAACATCCAGCGGAGGTTGTCGGGGCCGAGGCCCCGATAGCCGTCGACGCTGAGGAGCACCGCCGCGTCGTCAAGGCCCACAAACGGGGCTGAGAACGCTGGGATGAATGGGACAATCGCGAGGACGAACGCGACCAGCGCGGGCCACGAAGGCAACGGGCCGGCATGCTGCTCATCTGAACGTCCGTCCGGGCGCGGCATGAACGGATGATACCGGCGCGTGCGGGCCGCGCGGCCGAGTTGGCGCCGATACCACCCATGTCCGGCGCGCTCAGTTGTTGACCAGTCGCCGGTTTGGACGGCATCGGCCGCTCCACACAGTCAGCACCAGAGCGCCGCTGACGACGCCCGCGTTGCGGCGAGTCTTTGATTATTCTGCTCCGACTTCCAAGTGCCTCGTCAGGTAGCTGCGTTCAAGCGATGTTCAAAGCCCGTTCCATCGAAGGAAACTGCTGAACCGGATGGCTGCCCTGCACCCGGCGCTGGTCGAAGCACGGGTACTGGACGCCCTGGAGCGCAACTCGACAGGGGCATTGGCTACCTCCGGAGTACCCGGGCTTCAAGTAACTGTGTGCATTGGGGATCGGCCGCCCCGCACGTTCGCGGCCGGCGCCGCGTGCCTGGCCCGCGGGAACCCGGTGACACCCCGCACCCGCTTCCGCATCGCGTCGCTCTCCAAGCCCGTCGCGGCTCTGGCTCTTGCTCGCGCCGGTTCGTCGCGGCTGATCGACCTCGACGCGCCTGTCGAGCCCGAGCTGTCACACGTTGAATCCCTGTGCGCGAACCCCTGGCTGCGCACACTCACCCTGAGGCAACTGCTCTCGCACTCGTCGGGGATCATTGACGCACATGTGCCGCACGTGCCGGAAGGCACGCCGCGGCCGTCGCTTCTCGAATCACTCAATGGCGCGCTCGGCGTCGCCGCCCGGTTTGAACGCGAACCCGGCGAGGCGTCGGTGTACTCGGGCCTGAACTATGCGCTCGCCGAATACGTGTGCACCGTACGCCTTGGCCGCGCCTTCAGCGAGATGGTGGCCCAGCTGGTGCCTGGGGCGGAGTTCGGTATTGCGGCGCGGAGCGCGCCGGAGGTCGCCAGCGAGCATGATCCGGATGGTCGCGTGCTGCCGCACCAGATCCCTGTGGCGTTTGCCTCGTCCGGCCAGGTCGCAAGCTCCGAAGAGCTCGCGGTCGTGATGCACGACGCGATGATGCACGCGGTCGGTGATCGCACCTCGAATGACCCTGTCGCGGGATCGGCGGCGCAGCTGTTCACCCTTCAGCCCACGGTGCAGAAGCCGAAGTTCAGCCTGGGCCTTCATCGGCTGGGGAGATGTGAGGTAGAAGTCTGGGACCACTACGGCCACCGGCCCGGCCTCAGGTGTGCCCTGAACATCATCCCGTCCGCGCGGCTCACGATCGTCGCTCTCAGCAATGGCGAGCGGGGGACCGACGTGATCGACCCCATCCTGGCGATGGTGCGTGGCATCTGTGAGCACGCCTAGCAGCCGGGCGACTCAAAAGAAAACAAGGGCGGGCTCCTGGCGCCCGCCCTCGTGATCAACTCCTGGTGAGGCTCAGCCCTCGTCCTTCACCTTGTACTCGGCGTCGATGACGTCGTCCTTGGGCTTGCCGCCGCCCGCGGCACCGGCATCCGCGCCCGGCGTGCCGCCGTTCTTCGCGGCCTCCTCGTACAGGGCCTTGCCGAGCTCCATCGCGGCCTTGTCGAGCTCGTTGCGGGCCGCCACGATCGCGTCCTTGTCGTCGGACTTGATCTTTGTCTCGAGGTTGCTGATGGCGGACTCGATCTTGCCGCGGACCTCGGCGGTGACCTTGCCCCCGTGCTCTTCCAGCTGCTTGCGGGTCTGGATGACCAGCGCGTCGCACTGGTTCTTGAGGTCGACGAGCTCGCGCCGGGCCTTGTCCTCGGCCGCGTGGGCCTCGGCGTCGCGCTTCATGCGGTCGATTTCGTTCTTGTCCAGGCCGCCGCTGTTGGTGATCTTGATGTCGGCCTTCTTGCCGCTGGCCTTCTCCGTCGCGGTGACGGTAAGGATGCCGTTGGCGTCGAGGGCGAACTCCACCTCGATCTGCGGCGTGCCACGTGGTGCGGGCGGGATTCCGGACAGGTCGAACTCGCCGAGCAGGCGGTTGTCCTTGGCGAACTCGCGCTCGCCCTGAAGCACGCGGATCTGCACGCTGGGCTGGTTGTCCGCCGCGGTCGAGAACACCTCCTTCTTGGAGGTGGGGATGGTGGTGTTGCGCTCGATCAGGCGCGTCATGACGCCGCCGAGGGTCTCAACGCCCAGGGAGAGCGGGGTGACGTCCAGCAGCAGGATGTCCTTGACGTCGCCGGTGAGAACGCCGCCCTGCACGGCCGCGCCGATGGCGACGACCTCGTCGGGGTTGACGCTCTTGTTTGGCTCCTTGCCGAAGATCTCCTTGGCGATCTGCTGCGCCCGCGGCATGCGGGTGGAGCCGCCCACCAGCACGACCTCGTCGATCTTGCTGATGTCGATCTTGGCGTCGCGGAGCGCGTTGCGGCACGGCTCCTTCAGCCGCTCGAACAGATCGTTGGTGATCGATTCGAACTTGCTGCGGGTGATCGACACCTGCAGGTGCTTGGGGCCGTTCTGGTCGGCGGTGATGAATGGCAGGTTGACCGTCGTCTCCTGCATCGTGGAGAGCTCAATCTTCGCCTTCTCCGCGGCTTCCTTCAGACGCTGCAGGGCCATCGGGTCCTTGCGGATGTCGATGCCTTCCTTCTTGCGGAACTCCTCGGCGAGGAAGTCGATCAGGCGCTGGTCCCAGTCGTCGCCGCCCAGGTGCGTGTCGCCGTTGGTGGAGAGCACCTCGAACACGCCGTCGCCGATGTCGAGGATCGACACGTCGAACGTGCCGCCGCCCAGGTCGAATACGGCGATCTTCTCGTTCTTCTTCTTGTCCAGGCCGTAGGCGAGGGCCGCGGCGGTGGGCTCGTTGATGATGCGCTCGACCTTGAGGCCGGCGATCTCGCCGGCGTCCTTGGTGGCCTGGCGCTGGGCGTCGTTGAAGTAGGCGGGCACGGTGATCACGGCGCGGGTGACCTTCTCGCCCAGGTAGTCCTCGGCGGTCTTCTTGAGGTCCTGGAGGATGAAGGCGCTGATTTGCTGCGGCGTGAACTCGCCCTGGTTGACCCGGACCTTCACGAACTCCTCGGGCCCGCCGGTGATGGTGTAAGGGACTTTGGACTCTTCGTTGCCGGCCTTGCCGTACCCCGCGTCAGCCTGCGACGAGACCTCGCTGTGACGCCGCCCCATGAACCGCTTGATCGAGAAGACGGTGTTCTTGGGGTTGGTCACCTGCTGGTGCTTGGCGGGCTGGCCGACGAGGCGCTCGCCCTTGTCGGTGAAGCCGACGACCGAGGGGGTCACCCGGTTACCGGAGGAGTTGATGAGGACCTTGGGCGAGCCGCCTTCCATGACGGCGACGCACGAGTTCGTGGTGCCCAGGTCGATGCCGATGATTTTGGACATTGTTTGGTTCTCCTGCTGCTGCTGAGGGGGGTAGTGCAAGGGTCATGCCAGCCGCCTGAGGGCGGCAGAGGCGGTGAGCGGGTGCAAACGGCGGCAGGATTGCGCGCCCGAGGCTCGGACGGCTGCCGATGTGGCAGGCCAAACCTTTAACCGCAGAGCACGCAGAGAACGCAGAGAGAGGCAGGGGGAGCGGTCGGACAGTGATCTCTAAGTCGTCAATGCGATGCGCTTTATGCCGTCGGTGAGGACCTTGGTGTTGAAGTTCAGAATCAATCCGACCGGCAGGGAGGTGAGCTTGAGGTAGGTCAAGAGTTGAGCGTCGTAGACAGGCGTCAACCGCTCGGCTGACTTGAGCTCCACAATGACGGCGCCTTCGACAATGAAGTCGGCGCGGAAAGCGGTTTCTACCTTGATGCCCTTGTAGAGGACGGGTATCTCGACCTGACGCTTGAATGCGATCGAGCGGAGCGCGAACTCGTGCGCAAGGCACGCCTCGTAAGCGGACTCCAGAAGCCCGGGCCCGAGCGCCCGATGCACTTCAATAGCCGCCCCGATGATCGCCTGCGTCAATCCTGCATGCGGGTACTGCTCCATCCCATTTTCCTCTCTGCGTTCTCTGCGTGCTCTGCGGTTAGTTGCCTTGGCGTATCGCATCCAGCGCCAAAACTTCAAACACCACGTGGGAGGCGAGGAGGGCGGTGATGTCGGACACGTCCCGGTCGGGGAGCACCTCGACGACGTCGGCACCAACGATGTTCGCGCCCTTGAGCGAGCGGAGGAGCCGGAAGACCTCGGCAGAAGTCAGCCCGCCGACGGAGGGCGTGCCGGTCCCAGGGGCGTAGGCGGGGTCCACAACATCCACATCGAACGTCAGGTACGTCTCAGCGCCGTTCAGCTGCGCGACGAAGGCCTCCACCTCCCGCGAGCCCGCGCGGACGGACGCGTGCCATTGCTCGGCGGTGATCACGGTGATGCCGTGCTGCTTGGCAAAGTCCAGGTCGTCGGGGGTGTTGAGAGGGCCCTTGATGCCCACTGACAGCATCTTGCGCGGGTTGATGAACCCATCCTCGATTGCGCGCTTGAACACCGACGCGTGCCCCCACTTCTCGCCCCAAACGGCATCAACGGTGTCGAGGTGGCTGTCGAAGTGGAGCAGCGCGAGACCGCCGGCGGGGCGGCCGCAGCGCTCCCATGTGGCGCGGATGTTGGCGTAGGCGATCGAGTGATCGCCGCCGATGGCGAAGAGCTTGGTGTTCGCGTCGGCCACGCCGCGGACCCAGTCGGTCACGGCGTCGAGCGTGCCCTTGCCGTCATACGGCTTCACGGGTGCATCGCCGGCATCGCATAGGCTGAGCTTCTCGCACACGTCAACCGCGTGCTCGAGGTGGTAGCGCTTGACGTACTGCGAGGCATCACGGATGGCGCGGGGACCGAAGCGGGCGCCGGGCCGGTAGGTCACGCCGCCGTCGTAGGGCACGCCGTAGAGCGCCCAGTCAAGCGGGCGCGACTCCTTGGGGACAAGCTCGAGCTGTGGGTAACGGCAGAAGGTCGGGATGCCGGCGAAACGCGGAGTGACGCGGGTGTTCGCGAGGATGGTGGAGGGCATGCGGCTAGTTTACGGGAACACACGACGCGGGGAGGGTGGTGCAAGCAGCGCTCACAACCAACCGTCGTCGAAGCGCATCCCCGGGCTGATCTGTGCCGCGTCAGCGGTCTCGACCATCCCGGCCACCGGGTACGCGCAGTAGTCGACGCTGAAGGAGCCCGCGGGGCGGTGGTTGCCGGACTGGCCAAGGCCGCCGAAGGGCAGCTTGCTGCTGGCGCCCGCAGTGCCTGTGTTCACATTGATGCACCCGGCGCGGCACTCGTGGCGGAACGCCTCGATGGCGCGCTGGTCGTGCGTGAAGAGGCTCGCCGCGAGGCCGTACTGCGTGGTGTTGGCCTGCTCGAGGGCATCCTCGAGCGAGTCGACGACCGCGACCCGCAGCAGTGGGCCAAAGATCTCCACGTCGGCACCGGCCTCCGACGACAGATCTCGCCCAGTCGTGAACCGCTCCACCCGCATCACCCCCGGGGACATGAACCAGCCGTCGCGGTCCAGTGCGGTTGCAAGAACGAGGGCCTCACCACCCGCCTTCTGCATGGCCCGCTGCGCCTCCAGGATGTCGCGCCGCGACGCTTCCGAGATCACCGGGCCCATGAACACCGGGTGCTCGGCACGCGGGTCGCCGATGATCAGCTGGCTCGCGGCCTTGCACAGCGCGGGAATAACCCTGTCGGCCACCTGCCGGTGCACAATCAGGCGACGCGTGCACGTGCACCGCTGGCCCGCGGTGATGAAGGCGCAGCGGACGCACTCGATCACCGCCTGCTTGAGGTCGGCGTCGGGGAGGATCACCGCGGGGTTGTTGCCGCCCATCTCGAGGGCGAGGATGCGGCCGGGGTGATCGAGGTTGGCCTCCATGATGCGGCGGCCGACGGGCCACGACCCGGTGAAGAGCACGCCGTCGATGTCGCGGTGCGAGGCGAGGGCGGCGGCAATCGGGGCGTGCCCCTGCACAAGGTTTAGCACGCCCGCGGGCGCGTGCTCGGCCTCGAGCGCCTCCTGGAAGAACTCGGCCAGCAACTGCCCGCACGCGGGGGCCTTGTCGCTGGGCTTGAAGACTACGGTGTTGCCCAGCGCCAGGGCCGGCACGATGTGACCGTTGGGCAGGTGCGCGGGGAAGTTGAACGGTCCGAGCACCGCCATGACGCCGTGCGGGCGGAACCACGCCTGCCCGCGCCGGGTGGGCATGGCAGCGCCCATCGAGACCTCGTAGGGAGAGACCCGCCTGAGCGATCCTTCGGGGCCGCTATCCAGGGTGATGTCCACCTTCGCGCCCAGCAGCTGCGCCTCGGCCTTGGCGTCCCACAGCGGCTTGCCGACTTCATCGCGGATCAGCGCGGCCATCGCGTCCACGCGTGCGGTGGCGATCTGCTTGAACCGGTGGAGCACGCCGGCGCGCCGTTCGAACGGCCACCGCGACCATTCGCGGAAGGCGCCGCGCGCCGCGCCCACGGCCTCGTCCACGTGTCCCTGCACGGGCGAGCCGGACCACACGGTCTCGCTCGGATGGGCCGGGTTCTCGGATCGGATCGTCTGGCCCGGGATCGGCACCCATCGCCCGCCGATCAGGTCCGCGGGCGCCCGCATCGTGCCGCTCGGGGAGGCCGCGCTGGCGCCGATCGTGGCCACGTCAGGACCTCACGCCCTTGGAGCGGCCCTTCGCCTTGCCCTTACCCTTGGTCTGCCGGCGCGAGGCGCCGTTGGCCCGCACTGCGTCGGCGTCGGGCTGCTCCGGGCTGCGCTCGCCCGAGCGGACCTCCTCTGAACGCATCCACGCCTGCATCGGCGTCATTCCCACTGCCGCGCCCGGCGAGGCCATGAGCAGCTCCATGACCTGACGGGGCACACGCACCTGCTCGCCCTCAACCTCCGCCCAGCACTCCAGCGCGCGGAACTCGGCATCGTCGTTCATCGTGCTGAGCATGACGGGGGTGGTGCACCGCTCGGGGCTGGCCGGCTTGCCGAGGGTCAGGCGGCGTGTCTGGTTCACCAGCGACACCTTGTCGGTGTCCGCCTCCAGGTGCGGGCCGGTGTCGAAGGGATCGACAATGCCGCGGTAGGAGAACCCAAGGCTCTCGAGCAGCCTGCGGGCGGGCACCGTCTCGGGCGACACTGCCCCGATCTGGTTCTGCACCTCCAGCGGCAGCAGCGAGAGGTAGATCTCGTCCTTGGGCAGCAGCTCGGAAATGAACGCCCGGTTGTGCTGGCAGAAGCGGTCGGCCTCGGCGTACTTCACGGGGATGAACTTGCGGCCGAAGGCGTCCCAGAAGAGGTTGTCACCCTCGGGGGTCACTGGCGGGGCCATCTCGGCGATGATCCGGTTCGAGAAGACGCTGCGGTACAGCCCCATGAAGTGGAACCGCACGAACGAGAGGAAGCGCCCCGGGCGGCCGCGGTGCCCGCGGTGGCTGGGGGCGAGGATGAGGCCGCCGATCTCGGTGGGGCTGGTCTCGTCGGCGTAGAGCTGGCCCACCTTGTGGGTCGTCCCCCAGCCGAGCTGCTCGCTGCGGAAGGTCTTCTCGGAGATCTTGAACGCCCAGTTGGGATTGCCCGGCCCGCCCATCTTGGCCCGCACCTGGCTCGTGCCCAGCGTGGGCCCCCCGGAGTGTGCGTCGGTGTCGATGATTGTGAACATGAAGAGGTCCGAGTCCTCCTGCATGTGCGAGAGGCCCGAGCCGTGGCGCTTGCGCCGGCGGGGGTCGGGCTTGGCGGCGCCCGCGGGCTCAACGAGCTTGGAGAAGCAGCGCTGGCTGTGCTGGATCTTCTCGAGGATCAGACGCTCCTCGGGCGGCAGGTTGATGAAGTAGACCATCCGCGCCAGCTTCTGGAGCGTGGGGGCGTCCTCGGGCTTGGACTGACGGATCACGAACACACGGTGCTCCGGGGGGCGGGATGGGAGAAGTCGGCGTTTCCGTGGGGCGGCTGAGGGTGGGGGCGGGCAATCCTACGCCGTAGGCCGCGGACCACGGGTTTGGGGCGGCTGGTGGCCCGTGTGCGGGCTCCGGGGCCAGGATCAAGGGGTACGCTCCTTGGTTATGGGAACTGGCGAGAGACCAGCGGAATCCACGGCCACTCAGGGACGGCAGGTACCCACCCGCGAGGGGTACGACCAGTGGAGCGACATCTACGACTCCGACGGGAACCCGCTGGTGCTGCTGGAGGAGCCCGAGGTCGAGCGGTCGGTCGGATCGGTGGCTGGGCTCAAGGTGCTGGACCTGGGGTGTGGGACGGGGCGGCACTCGCTGCGGCTGGCCGCGCGGGGGGCGAAGGTGACGGCCTGCGACTTCTCCGAAGGAATGCTGGCGAAGGCGAAGGGCAAGCCAGGGGCGGAGGAGGTCGAGTGGGTGGTGCACGACCTCTCGACGGGGCTGCCGTTCGAGGACGGTGCCTTCGACGTGGTGCTGTCGGCGCTGGTGCTCGACCACGTGCGTGATGTGGATAGGTTCTTCGCCGAGGCCACGCGGGTGTGCCGGCGCGGCGGGCGGATGGTGTTCTCCGTCATGCACCCTGCGATGATGCTCAAGGGCGTGCAGGCGCGCTTCACGGACCCTGGCACCGGCGAGCGCGTGCACCCGCAAAGCGAGCCCAACCAGATCAGTGATTACGTCATGGGTGCTGCGCGGGCGGGGCTGCGGTTCACGCACATGAGCGAGCACGCGGCCACCGAGGCGCTCGCCGCGAAGGCCGAGCGGGCCCGAAAGCACCTGGGCTGGCCGCTGCTGCTGATGATGGTCCTCGAGCACGGGTGAACCACTGGGACGCGGCGGCGTACGAGTGCTCGCATGGACCAGGCAGTAAGCGGCGGTGTGATTTCTGGAGCGCCGGTAAATGAGGGCGTGCAGCGGCGTCGCCGGCGCGTGCGGAGCGCAATCGCCTGGGTGCTGCTGATCGGGGCGGCTCTTGTGCTGGCGTTCGGCTGGCTGATGCCAATCGTCCGCACCGACTCGCGCCCGATGCAGCTGCTGGTGTGGATCGCCTTCATGGTGCGCACGTTTACGTTCCACGCCGGTCTTGCCGTCGCAGTCGTCGCTCTCTACATGCTCGCGTTCCGGCTGTGGAAGCCGCTGATCGCGGCGGTGCCGCTGCTGGCCATCACCTTGGGCCCCGCGGCCTTGTCGTACTGGCCCAAGGACCCGCCGCCGATCACCGGCCCAGGCCTGACGCTGATCTCGTGCAACCTGCTGGTTGGTTCGGGGAGCGCCCGAGCCGCCCTTGAGTACATCGAGCGCGAAAACCCAGATGTCGTGTGTTTCCAGGAGTACAACCCAGCCGCGCACGAGGTGCTGTCTGTCCCGCTGAAGGAAAGCTACCCGCACGTGGTCACCGGCACGCGCGAGGACGCGTTCGGGCAGGCCGTGTACTCGAAGTTCGAGCTGCGGGAGGCGAAGCTCTACCCCCCACCGCTCTCGCCGGACGCAGGGAAGGGGCGGCGGTCCACCGGCGTGACCGAGCCGCAGATCCGCTGCGTTGTGACGGTGGATGGGCGCGAGGTCGTCATCCAGAACGTTCACGACACGCCGCCAGCCAGCCTGCGCCTGCTGCAGGAGCAGCTGCGCTACTTCGAGTGGCTCGACGACTTCATCGGCGCTGAGCGTCGCCCCGTGATCCTCGTGGGCGACTTCAACTCTACCGCCTCTACCACGCAGTTCGGGCCGCTGCGGCGGGCCGGTTACCGCTCGACCCACGAGCTCGCCGGCAGCGGCCGTGGCTCGACATGGGTCGACACGACCTGGCTGCGGCACCTGCCGGGCGTGCGCATCGACCACATCTGGGTCTCGCCGGGCCTCACGTGCGAGCGGGCGGAGGTTGGCCCTTCCATCGGCTCCGACCATCGGCCCATCATCGCGAAGGTCGGATTCACCGCCGCCCGTTAGCGCGGCCTCGCCGCTACCAGCTCGCGGCAGCGCGCCGGGTCCACAGGGCTCGACCACACCCCGCCCGCCTTGATCCACGAGCCCACAATCAACGCATCCGCGTGCTGGAGGTACGGCGCGACCAGCGGCGGCGTCACGCCCGAACCAACCAGCACCGGCAACTTCGTCGCCGCCCGCACCTCCGCGAGGTGCGCGGGGTCCGCCGGGTGACCCGTCGCGGTGCCGGTCACGATGACACCATCAGCGCTGAAAAACTCCGCGGCCTGGCACGCCTCCGTCAGCGAGATGTCGGCCGTGATCGCGTGGCTGGCGTGCTTCTTCTGGAGATCGGCGATCACCTGGATGTGCTCGGCCCCGATCGCCCGCCGGTACCGCAGCAGCGGCCCCGCCGCGGCCTCCGCCAGCACGCCCTCGTCCGCCACGTGTGCGAACACGTACCCCTCACAGCGCACGAAGTGTGCCCCGGACGCGAGGGCGACTGACAACGCCTCCCGCTCGCCGCGGGAGAGCACCTGCACGCCCATGACGCGGTCGCGCACCACCTCGCGCACCGCCAGGCACACCCGCGTCATTGCCGCCGTGATCTCCGGCCCGTGCGGGGCGTTCACATACGGGCGGTCGTGCATGTTCTCGACGATCAGGCCGTCGAACCCCGCGTCCATCAGCACGCGTGCCTCGGCCACCGCCTGACGCGTGAGCTCATCCAGCGACTGCCGCGCGTGAGGCGTGCCGGGGAGCGCGCCCACGTGCACCATGCCGATCAGGGCCTTCGACGGGAGACTCATGCCTTCACCACCCTCGCCTTGGCGCCGCTGACCTTCGACATCGCGTCGCGCGTGTCCACCACCAGCTTCGCGTGCCGTCCGATGGCGGCGTAGTCCACCGCCTTGTGGTCCGTCACGATCAGCACGCAGTCCGCCTGCCGCAGCACCACCTCATCCAGCGGCACGCTCTCAAGATCGATGCTGTACTTCCGCATCTCCGGGAACCGCGGCACGTGCGGGTCGTGGTAGCTCACCTTCGCCCCGCGCTCCAGCAGCAGCCGGATGATCTCGGCCGCGGGCGTCTCGCGGATGTCGTCCACGTCCGGCTTGTACGCGATGCCCACCACCAGCACCGACGACCCGCGCACCGGCTTGCCGACGTGGTTGAGCGCCTCGGCCGTGCGGTCCACCACATAGCGCGGCATCTGGTGGTTGATCTCGCCCGCCAGCTCGATGAAGCGCGTCACGTGCCCGTACTCGCGGGCCTTGTATGTCAGGTAGAACGGGTCGATCGGGATGCAGTGCCCGCCCAGCCCGGGCCCGGGGTAGAACGGCTGGAACCCGAAGGGCTTGGTCGAGGCCGCGCGGATCACCTGCCAGATGTCGATCCCCATCTCCGCCAGCACGGGCTTGAGCT
>DASPKU010000019.1:300000-391911 GCA_035627955.1 Phycisphaerales bacterium | reverse complement strand
GTGCCGGAGAGGGCCTCGGAGAGAACCGCCGCTTCGATCCCGTCAACCTTGAGCCTGAGCGTTGCCATTTGTTCAGCCTTTCGCTTTCCGCCGCCCTATTGCGGCGGCCACACCCTACCGGGCGGAAACGCGCTTTCAACTCGGCAAAACAGGGGCATAACGCACTGTGCCAGTAGTGCCAAAGCACGAAGGCTTCAGTGCTGAACAGTGGGCGCAAAATCTTTTTTGAGGAAACGGAGGAATCCTCCGAGGGCGCGGACCTCCCACGCCTGCGGGCGCGTTAGGGCTCTCCAGATTCTGGCGCGGATCGGTCTTGCGACCGGGAGATTGCCGGGTTAGGCTGGAGCCTCAACATCGTGGGGCCACCACCCAATAGGCCCCCTCTTCAGGACAGCCCCGCTGCGTGCGCCTACCCCCCAGGTGCCCGGCGGGGCTCTTCTTTTCACCACCGCGAACGATTTCAGCGCGGGATCGTGGCGGCCACAACGAAACGAGCGCGGAGCAGGCCGTGGATGGGCGGCGAGCTCCCCCACTTCACAGGCACGCTCCGCACTGAAGGCGCGCATGACAAGGGGCTAGGAGCCCGCCCGCCTACTCGATAAACTGCCGCCTTCGTTGCCACCACGTTCGACCGGGGGGTTCCGATGCGTCTGTTATCCGTTCTGGTTTCCATCGGTGTCATGCTCATCGCCGTCCCCTGCACGTTGGCGCAGGCCCAGCCGCCGGTGCAGTCTTCGCAAGACATGCTGGCAAAGGCGAGCAAGGCGGTCTTTCAGCTCAAGGTCAAGGCAGAGGCGGGGGTGTTCGCGAGCGGCACGGGTTTCTTGATCGACCAGACGGGACTCGCGGTCACCAACTTCCACGTCGTGCAGGGTGCCTCCTCGGCAGATGCCGAGTTTCAGGGCGTCGAAGGGGCGGTCCCCGTCGACCTTGTGGCAGCGAATCCCAAGTATGACCTCGCGCTTGTGCGCGTGCCAATGCGCGACCCGAAGCTCGCCGGCAAGGTCAGCGTGCTTGAAGTACGGTCCGGCCACACTGCGGCGGGGACCGACGTTTGGGCGATCGGCTTCCCTAAGGGGCTTGGCCTTTCGGTGACCAAGGGCGTGGTCAGTGGTGTCCGCTCGTACACGGACCTCCCCGAGGGTCTCAGGCGGTCGCTGAAGTACGACACGAAGTCCGTCTGGATTCAGACAGACTGCACCATCAACTCTGGGAACTCAGGTGGCCCTCTCCTCGATGGGCAGGGAAGAGTGGTCGGAATCAACACTTGGGTTTGGCTGACCGGCCAGAACCTCTACTTTGCACTCAGCGCGAAGCACATTGACGAGCTCGTCAAGGCTCCCCTTCAAGCTGACTTCTCCTTCAAGACCGCGCAGAAGCTCTATGGGCAGGAGCGCCAGATTCCCAGGGCAGCATTCCCTCGCCTTGACGTGACACGTGATGGCACCGGAGCCGACTTGCTCAAGCACATCACGGCGTTTCGTACCGGGCACAGGTGCAAAGGATGCGCAGGGAGTGGTCAGGTCACGACCAAGGAGCGGACCGGCAGCACGAGCGGTGGAGGAATGACCTACCCGACCTTCACCAACGTCACTCGTCAATGCAGTACGTGCAATGGTTGCGGAGTCGCCTCAGCTGAGAGGGTCTGGGGCGACATGCGCCGGCTTGCCACATCATTCGCCCGACTCAAGGAAGATGACCCCAAAGCCGCGACCGCACGGGAGCTACTCCAGAAGGAGCTGCGAGCGGCGATTCAGTCCAGCTCCGCCGGGCTTTCGGAACGCCTCAACGGAAAGGCAGTGACCGTCTTATCCGCAACCACCTGCAAGCCGGGAGAGGCCATCGTCTGCGTCGGAAGGCTCGCAAAAGACCTATCCGAAAACGGCGGCGCGGATCGGTTTCAAGGCGTCGTTCTCCACGATCGTTCAATGCTCGTGCTTGTTTCCGAACCTGAGCTGGTAGACGCCGCTGAGGGCGACACGGTCCTGGTCGGTGGGCTCCTTGCTGGCCGGCTGGATGGCTCGGACGGAACGTTCATGCCCGTGCTTCAGAACGGATTTGTCATCGGGGTGCCATCACGCGCCCCGACCTCAAGGCGGTAGCCCCGGATCACCGGCTAGCTGCCCACCGCTGCCGCAGGAGCGATTGGGTTCCACAGCCCCGTTCCGCACCCAAAGCGCGCATGACCGGCGCTCGCCGCACCCGTAGAGGCGTAGGTCTCTGATAGTCTTCGGGAATGTCCATCGCGGAGTTCAACTCATTCGATGCCGACCGACCTGTGACTACGCGAGCCTGCGACCGGTACAACCGATTCCCGTTCGCGCAAGGCGTTGCTCGGCTGATCCTGTCGCTCCCTAGGTCGGAGTGCTTCACACTGAGTATCAACGCCCCATGGGGGGACGGCAAGACCTCGGTGCTCAACTTCGTCGCCGAAGAGCTTCGTGGGCAAGACTGCGCGGTAACCGGCTACAACCCATGGCTGTACGGCGATTCCGCCAGCATGATCCAAGGGCTCTTCGCAGTTCTGTCTCGGGCCATGCGCGTGGAGCTCAAGAGGAAGGCTGAGAGGTTGGCCGGCGACCTCGCACGGATAGCCTCACTCGCGGCACCCTTGGACGACCGCATCGATAAAGCTAGGCAGTTACTGAAAGCGAAGGGTGACCTTCCTCTTGAGGAGGTGCGAGAGCGGCTTCAAAGGCATTTCCGAAGGGCGAACCGGCAGGTTGTCGTGTTCATTGACGACATCGACCGACTGGACGCAGTCGAAACCGTGTCGCTATTGCGCACTCTGAAAGCCTGTGCTGATCTACCCGGGGTGGTCTACGTATTGGCCTTCGACCGTGATGTGGTCGCGGAAGTGATCGGGAACCACATGACGGCCGGTGGCACACCGGGTGGGCACCGCTACCTCGAAAAGATCGTCCAAGTCTCGCTCTCGGTGCCGCCTGCCCTGCCGACCGAGCTCAGCAACGTGTGCCATGAGAACATCGATGCGGTCCTGAGGTCACACTCGATCACCGTCGATGAGGAGGACATCGCTCGGTGGCGCTCCGCGTTCACCAGTGCGATCTCGCGTCGTCTCCGAACACCGCGCAGTGTCACTCAGTACACCAACGCCATCAGGTTTGCCCTCCCGATGCTCAAAGGCGAGGCGAATACGGTGGACGTGTTGCTGGTCGAGGCATTGCGCGTCCTATACCCCGCCGCGTATCAGGTTGTCCGCAGCCACCTTGATGAGTTCGTGACGGTGGATGCCTCTGCGGTCCGCTCCTGGTCCCCGAACTCGGAACGCCCGGTAGTTCCCATTCTCCGGGAGGTGCTTCCTGGCAGCGACTTCGGCAGCGTGACGTCCCTTCTGACGGACCTGTTCCCACTCTTCACGCTTCACCAGCAACTTCTCACTACCACGAACCAACGTGGTCCATGGATGCGTGCGAAGCGAGCTTGTTCGCCCGCCTATGCAGCCAGGTACTTCACGTACGCGGTTGGGCGACAGGACGTGTCGGATGAGTCGATTCAGGTGCTGCTGTCGCTGGCCGGGGAGGGCAGTGCTCGGTTGCAGCCACAGCTGATGAGCATGCTCAGGGGCGGCAACCATCATCTACTCTTGGAGAAGCTAGAGCTCGCCACTACAGAGGTCACGCCCACAGCCGCCCGCCGCCTCGCAGTCGCTCTTGCGGTTTCAAGTACCGCTTTCCCGGAACCGTTCTCATTGTACCGGGCGTTGGAACCAGGAATCGGAACCAGCCGACTTGCAGCGCGACTGACACATTTGGCAGGCCCGCGCGAGTGGGTTGCGGCTGCGGAGGAGATCATTAGCGAAGCGCCGGATTGGTTTGTAGGCGCGTACTTCGAGCGGGTCCTGCCCCCCACGCTGGACAAGAGCAGTAAAGAGGTGCAGGATGCGGCTGCCACTGTGTCGCGCGCGTTTTCAACCCGCTTCAACCGGATGGTCCGCTCGACTGATGATCTGCTCGACCTGGAGAGGCGATGGCGGTTCGAGATGATTTACCAGTATGCGCGGGCCGCGGGGCGAGAGGCCGCTGGTGAGGTGCTCGCTCCCAAGATCCGCAACAACGGGGCGGTAGTGCCCCTCCTACTCCAGCTTGCCTCGCAGCCCGTAACCCGAAACGAGGAGCCCATTCCCGCTCCCGGAACACTCAATGTACGGGGAGTTAGCGACCTCTCTTTGATCGTCGAGCTAGACCTTCTCTATGAGGTAGCGAAAACATGGGCCTTCAATGCAGGCCCGCTCAGGTCTGAGGACGGTGTACGGCGGGAACCTCCCGAGGACGCGGTCATCCGGCAGTTTGTCGCCGCGTGGCCCTTGTTGAAGAAAGGCGATGGCTCGCGCGATACCGAGGCGTGAAACCGCTGCACAGGCCCGTTCCGCACCAAAGTCGCGCATGGAGGGCGCTGAAGAATGACGGGGCCACAGATTCAGTTGGTGTAGGAGGGCTACGCGTCCGTGTCACCCACGCTTGATGGGTAGACGTACCTCTTTGCTCGGTTGGGTGTGTGTTCACCCTCGGCCGGACGGTTCGCGCGCTCCGTGAGGGAGTCAGAGGCAGACAGATCGCTGGCTCTCACCTCCGCGCGGAGATGCTGCCTCGATTAGCACTTAAGCAGACATTCGATGGACCGCGAAGGGGCTCCAGTTCGCAGCTCCCCCGCAAGGGCATCGATCCCGCCGCGACCTTGAGCGGGTCCAATGGGCCTGCCGAGGCATCCAGATGGAAGCACACGCCGCAGTTTGCTCATCATCGAACAGGAAAAATTCCACACACAAGTACCGCCTTAGTAGTCGCTTTGAAGCAGTGCGGTCATTGTCAGGGTTGATTCCGGACACTCAAGTTGATGCAATCTCGGCGGAGGAACCATTATGCGTCACCTTTCCGGTATCCAGCCCTCAGGAGTTCTCCACCTCGGCAACTACCTGGGCGCGATCAGAGACCACGTCGCGCTTCAGGAGAAGGGCGATGCACGGTATTTCATTGCTGATTACCACGCCCTAACGACTGTCCGCAACCGGGCACAGCTCCTCGACAACGTCCGCCAGACAGCGGTCACATACCTTGCGTGCGGACTCGATCCAGCGAGGTCGCTGCTGTATCGCCAGAGTGACGTGCCAGAGGTGTGCGAGCTCACCTGGCTCCTCCTCACGGTGACGCCAATGGCGATGCTGCACAACGCCACCTCCTACAAGGATCGCGTCGAAAAGGGGATTCCAGCGGACGCTGGCCTGTTCACCTACCCAGTTCTCATGGCGGCGGACATCTTGGCGCAAGACGCCACACATGTCCCAGTTGGAAAGGATCAGGTTCAACACGTAGAGATGGCGCGCGACATGGCGGAAAAGTTCAACCGCACGTACGGCCGCGACGTGTTCACGGTGCCCGAATACTCGCTTGGCGAATGCCCTTATGTGCCCGGCATTGATGGGGCCAAGATGAGCAAGTCGTATGGCAACACCATTGGCCTGTTTGACACGCCGGACCAAATCCGGAAGTCAGTGGCCAAAATCAAGACCGATTCCAAAGCACCGGCTGAACCAAAGGTGCCAGAGCAATGCACCATCTTCAGGCTCTACAGCCTAGTATCCCCGCCAGAACAGGTATCCGCGCTCGCTGAACAGTATCGGCGGGGCGGACTCGGGTACGGCGATGCAAAGAGTCTGCTTGGCGATCGACTGATCGCCGTCCTGGGCCCGCTGCGCGAGCGCGTTGCACATTGGCAGACTCGATCTGAGGATGTAGAGGATGTACTGCTCGCGGGTGCCGAACGCGCCCGTGCCACCGCTCGCTCGGTGCTCGCACGTGCACGGGACGCTTGTGGCCTTGAGAGGGGAGGGGCAGCATCGTGAAGGACGCACGTCGCTCGGCTCTGACCTACTCCGCGTACATCAACGATCAAGCCATCGTCGAATCGCTGCGACTTCCCCCCGTTCCAGAAGGTGTAGCTGATTCGAAGTGGCCAAACCAGGACGGCTGGAAACCAGGCGACACTTGGCCCACTGGAGGTGAGTGGTGCCACGACGAGGTCCTGTTCATCCGCACACACCAGGCATTCGAGGTCTGGTTTGCGCTGATCCTGCACGAGCTTGGAAGCGTGTCAGCAGCAGCCCAGGAGTTCTGGTCCTTTCATGGGTCCAAGTTGCCCCGGGTGGACCTCGACGAGAGGCATGACGAGGACGCACCACCGGTTTTTGACGGTCAGTCCTATCCGGAGGTTGCAAGCGTTCTGCGTGTGGCAGCCCATGCGGACCCAAATGCCCATGATCTTGAGTCAGTGATGGGAAACCCAGGCCGACTTTGGGATCTCTCCAACCTTCCGCAATGCGCGTTCACGGCCTTGAGCACGTCTTCTCACCTCCCCTCCTGGGCCGCGCGCATTCGCCGAGCGACGCTTGCGCTTCAGGCCACCATTCCGTTCTTCGACGTCCTGTACTCCATGACGCCGCGACAGTTCCTCGCCTTTCGAGACCGGCTTCAGCCCGCCTCCGGCTTTGGGTCTGTGCAGTTCCGCGAGCTGGAGCTCGTATTGGGCCTTCGCGAGCTGCACCGTGACAAGATGCAACCTCCAGGTGGCGAGCCCGTCTCCGCAGATGGCGAGGCTCTTCCGCCTTTTACCCTGAGGCCGACCCAAGCCACGCCGAGTGCACTGCGGATGCAGTGCTTCCACACTGCGCTCGGCAGGTGGGGGTGCGAGAGAGTGTCCGCTCGGTGGGCTTCGCCGTCCCTCCGAGACATTGTGTATGGACTCCTGAATGGAGTTTTTGAGAACAGCAGCAGCCACGCTGGCAACTCTGTATTCCCGCAGGTTGACACTCAGGCTGTGGATCGGTTCATGGCCGTTACCGTGCGCGGAGCGATCAAGGACGCCTACCGCGGCCTGGTTCCACCGACTCTCGATGCAGCCGGACGTGATCGTCTCACAGAGACGCTGCGCAATCTGAGCCGTGCACTTGGTCACCGCGAAACAATCGTCGCTGCCCTCCTCGAAATGGACGACCGGGTGACGCCTCTGACAGTGTTCCTCCGCACGTGCCTCGACCTCGACGCTGCCATTCTCCGTTGGCGCGATGTGCATATCCGATTCGTGGAAGCGATGATCGGAATGCGAAGGGGGACCGGCGGAGGAGGCATTGATTACCTTCGGACCACGACCGCTGCAACGCGCGGTCCCCAGTACACACACGGCTTCCCTTGCCTTTGGCAGGCCCGAAGCTTTGTGCATCGAACGGGCGAACTGTGAACGAGCGTCGGCAGATCAATGCGACTGAAGGCTTCATTGATACGGCGACGGTGTCTCACGCCGTGCACTCGCTTGAGCTGGGCACCTCTAATTGGACCACATGGGATTCGCAGGCGCTGGTTGTGGCCACCTTCGTTCTTCTGCACCACCGCATGTACCTCTCTGCGTCTCCGTCCCGGTCGAGGCTGCTTTCGGATGCGATCAAGGCTAGCAGCAACCTTATTGGCCAATCACCTCAACCCGAGCCTGAAACCGTACAACGGGCTGACGAGTATTCGCGCGAATGGCTCCGCAGCTCAGGCCCCCTTCTCTCGGCGTATCTTGGCCGCCTTGATTCGAGTGATTCGTTCGCATTGTGGACAGCGCGCACTCTCCAAGATCCGATGATCCGCAGGTATCTTCCTCGGGATGGGTACTTCGACCGGACCTATATCCCGGAGATGAGCAGTGTTTTGGGGTTGGATTCGGCCACACTCACGCACCTTCACGAAGAGACTCGTGACGCGACAGAGTGCGGCCGGCTGCTTCGGGATTCCACCTCTGGTGCGGTCCTCCGAAGGGCCCTGGCATTCGGGATGATCGCGCGGGGCAAGTTCCAGGAGGTAGTTGCGGGCAGGGCCGGGCTGCATTTGGTGGCGCACCCGCTACGAGGAGTACGGATCTCCAGGCAGACAAACACACCCGAAGTTGACGGCGTCATGATGGGGAGCGCGCAGGTGACTTTCAATCACCTTCAGCATGCGTTCATCAAGATCCTTATTGGGAGTGCGATTCAGCAGCACGATCGGCACAAGCGCGTGGCCTGCTGGGTTGCAAACATCGAATCCGCACGCGCCAGGTTCAGTCACTCGCGGGCCGCCCTGCCGACTCATACTGACCCCGGGGTGGCGCAGAGTAGAGCGATTGATCTCGCGATCGAGTGCGGGTTCCCACCGGTTCCCAAGTCTGTACTTCACCGTTTGGACGCAACCATGGGACTTCTTGGACTTGCCCTCCACGTTCTCCAACCCGCGCTCGGGCTCGTTGTTTCTGGCGGGCTTGAGCTTTCTCGTGGTGCCGGCATGATGGAGCGTTTAGAGGAATGGATCGAATCATCTAAGTCGCTCAAGCGATGGCGATTCGGTCAGTTTTGCCGGCTCGAGCCCGTGAAGGTCCTTCCCCTGGAGGTGATGGCCCCCCGGACCATACCCAGCTAGTGCACTCGGAATGGGGGCGTTTCACGTTTAGCCCGGGAACTCGAAACCCACGAGTTCAGCCGTAGCACGCACGCGCTGTAGTTCCCATGCTCCGCAGTCCATCGTTCGCCAGTGGGGCTGCTGGCGTCAATGCGCCACACCTGCCGCACTCCCGGATTTTTAACCCCAACCACCCCTATAGAGAGCTGGTGGTGCCCCGCGGAGGTTACTCACCTGCGGCTGGCGGCAGTGCATGGGAGGGAGCCTACCGCGCGGCGTTAAGACGCGCTTTGGCCGCGGAGCGTGCCTGTGGTGTCGGGGCGGACGCGGTCCGGGCAGCCGGGCGGGCTCGGCCCGTCGCTGCTCCGGGAAGGCCAACCAGCGGCAGTCCGTGCTTGACCTTGAGCCAGCGCGGGTTGTCCTGGCACTCGGAGGTGGAGCCGAGCAGGGTGCTGGAGCGGTGCTTGAGGACGATCCCCTCGCACAGCGGTGCCGCCGCCGACGCCGTGAACAGGTCCGCGTAGCCGCCGAGGCGGCAGGTTACGAGGCGCACATGCCCCGGCCGCCGCGAGCGACTAGCGCCACGCCATACCTGCTGCAGGGCGCGGAAGCGCTCCAGGGCGGGCACGTCGCCTACCCACCGGCCCGCAACGTAGAGCAGGTCGAACAGCACCAGCTCCTCGCGCTCGCCCGCGCGGCAGCGCCGCCAGGACCAGTCCTCGGGGTCCTCGACCTCGAACCGCCGCATCCCCAGCCACTCGCCGTCCAGCACCGTCCCCGCCGGGAGGCGGCGGAGGCAGCGGGCGAGCTCGGCCGCGAGGGCAGCACCGGGGGCGATGGGCTGGTTGTTGCGGGTGACGAGGCTTGCCTTGGAGCCGTCCCAAGTGATGACTGCCCGCCAGCCGTCGTGCTTCAGCTGGGCCAGCCAATGGCCCTCGCGCAGGGTGCGCAGCACCCCGGGAGTAGTTCGGGTCGGCTTGTCGGGGTAGCGGAAGGTCACGAGGGCGGTACGCGCCAGCGACAGCAGGGGTTCAGTGTACGAGGGCACGCAAGGGCCGCGAGCGTCCAGCACAATGGGGGGAAGCACCGCAATTCACACAACCTGTGCGGAAGGTGGATGTGAACCGTTGGCCCCGCCTAGCTCGCCGCGGTCTTCCACTCCCGCAACGCCTTGCGGACCGCTTCCTGCAGCCGCAGCTCCTCCGTCGATTGGTTCAGGAACCAGTCCGTCGACCAGATCCGGTGCACCTTCCAGCCGCGGCGGATGATCACCTCCTCGCGCAGGCGGTCGCGGTCTCGCGCGGACCGGGCCGAGTGGTACGTTGCACCGTCGCACTCGATCCCGAGCACAAAGTCGTGCTGGCTCCCGGGGGCGAGCACTCCAATGTCTACGAAGTAGCCGGCAACACCGACCTGCGGGACAAATGACACGCCAAGTGTGTTTAGCACACGGCCTACGGCCTCCTCGAAGGGTGAGTCCGGCCCGCGCGTCGTTCGGATTCCCCGATCGACGATCTTGCCGGAGCGGGAGAACTCCAGGAAGTCGCGCATCGCGTGCACGCCCCTGCTCTTCCCCGGCTCCGCGTTGATCTGCTCCGGGTGCAGAGACGAGAACACCTCCAACCTACGGCGCGCGCGCGTGATCAGAACGTTGAGACGCCTCCACCCCTGATCGCCGTTGATCGGGCCGAAGTTGTTGCGCACCACGCCGCTGGCGGAGTCGGGGCCATACGTGTACGACACGAAGATCACGTCGCGCTCGTCGCCTTGGAGGTTTTCCAAGTTCTTGATGAACAGCCCCTCGTCCCGCGCCTGCAGCTTCTCGACCGCAACGCGAACGGTGGGGCTCGAAATGCAAGCGCGGTCTAGGCACTCTTGGATGAGGTCCCGCTGCTCGGCATTGAAGGCACCGACCCCGAGGGATTCGTGCGACGACGACTGGGCGTGCGCGATGATTGCCTTGGCGACCGCTTCGGCTTCCAGTACGTTCTTGCCGCCGGCGCAGGTTGCCCCGGAAATGAAGTGGTGGCGAACGCCCAGCCGGCCAGCGTCGACCGTGGGCGACGGGAAGACGACGAGGTCCTTGTCGTAGAAGCGCTCATTCGAGAAGGCGATCAGCGACTCGTGCTGGCTGCGGTAGTGCCACCTCAGTCGCCGGGCGAGCGGGTACGCCTTAAGTGCCACTTCAAGGACAGATTCAGCGTCATCAGCTATTAGCGCGTCATCCGGGTCATCCGAGCCCGCGGTAGCCTTATCGAAGAACGAGGTGGGGGGCAGCTGCTTCGGGTCACCAACGATGACGACTTGCCGCCCACGGGCAATGGCACCGAGCGCGTCCGCGGGTCGAATCTGCGACGCCTCGTCCATGATCACCAAATCAAACTCGATCTCGCCCGGGGGCAGCTGCTGGGCGACTGAAAGCGGGCTCATCATGAAGCACGGCTTTAGCGCCTGCACGGCCCGGCCCGCACGCACCATGAGCTGGCGCAGCTTGCAGTGCGCCCTCTGCTTCTGCACCTCATTGCGGATCAGGGAGAGCTCGGTAAGCTCGCCGACCCGACCGCGTGCATTCCCGACCGGCGGCACTCTCTCAGCCGCCTGGCAAGCAATGCGTCTGCGGGAGAGCTCCAGGACCGCCTTATCGCCCGATTGGAACTTGCCCCGGACCTGCTCGATCCGCTGCCGGGTGAAGCGCCGCAGCGCCGGATGCGCCTCCAGCGACTCTTTCGCTAGCGTTTCAAAGAAGGTGAGCTCGAAGTTCCTGCGAGCTACATGCGGCTCGACCTTCCCCGCAATGACACCTGAGAGAAACGCACTGAGGCCCAGCTCCTCCGCGTGCGCGAGGGCCCTGCAGAGGTTCGCCCACGAGAGAAGCTGGGTGAGGCACGTTTGGAGTTCCTGAAGTCTCACCCTCACGGCCGACCACCCCGGGCCACCCGCGAAAGCGTCAGTAACCTTCCCGAAAGACGAAAGCTCCGAAAGGGCTGCGCGCCACGTACCCGCCGCCTGCTCGGCCTGGATCACCGCCACCCGAACAGCCGCGCAACGGTTCACTGTGTCTTGGGCCAACATCCAGCGGCGAACCGGTTCGGGGAGGGGAAGGTTCGTGAGAGCGTCGAACCAAGAGAGCGTCTGCCGGGCAGGCCCAGTGTCGGTGTTCTCGCAGTCGTAGCTGGGACCGAAAAGAGTTCGCCCCATGGAGCTGCTGGAAAGTGTGCGCTGGAGGCCTTGCAGCTGGAGAATGCGTGTGAAGCCCTGGTTCGCTTCTTCGACACTGCGGAAGTGGACTGCCGGGTCGATTTCCGAGAGTTGCAGCAGCCGCTGCAGGTCAGATCGATGCTTGGATGCCTTCTGGGAGAGGTCTGCGAAGGGAGTGGTGAGGAAGCGCGATTCAGAATCAGGGGCGGGCTGTACCAAGGACGCCGCAAGGCTGCGCCTGGTTAGGCCAAGCAGGTATTCCAGCTCCTCGGGCCGGGGAGCGTGCGGCGTTGAGTCGAGATTCTTGAGGAGCTGGACTGACGTGGGGTAAGAGAGTCCGCACCCCTGCGCGCGTAGCCCCCATTCAAGCTCTCTCTTCAGGGTGTCCCAATCCGTTTCGGTCCCTCGGAACCCCGGGCCAAGTGCCCTCCGAAAGCTCTCGTTAGCTGCAAAGGCCGACTTTGCCTGCAGGAAGTCTTCGAGCGCCTCCAGTACCGCGATCAGCCCATCGGGGGTCAGCTTCGTGCCACTTCGCCGGAACGCGCGCGATTTGGCGTATGCCGCGCGGTAGCTGCCCTTGAGCCAGCGCAGGACGCCGTTCCCGCCCGCGCGAAGGTCCCGCCGGAGCGCGGCAAGGTCGGCGTTGGCCGGAACGTCACGCAGCAGGAGGTGCCGCTCAAGCTCAACCGCCAGCTTAGCCAGTGAGGCGTTCTGCTCCAGTGCCTGATTCAGCACGCCAGCCGCGCCGGGGAAGAACAGCTCGGGACGCACCACGGCCCGGTTCTGGATCACTGGATCGTAGAGGCAGTGGTACGCGCGAACGCACCGCTCGAACTCCTGAACGTTGCGGGGGCGTCCCACCTGCACCTTTTCGAGCGAGTCAAAGGGTGAGTGAAGCCGGTCGATTGCGCTGAGGAGCCCGTCAAGCTCGGCGACGGCGCGCCGAACATCGTCAAGCCCGCTAGCTCTGTAGAGGCGAGCAGACTCCGACAGCTCCAACAAAGCCATGTACTCCCTGGCCGCGGCCGTCACCTCGGATCGACGGGCCAGGCTCCAGAGCTCAGGAGTCCCAGCCTTGGCTGCAGCGGCAGCCTCGATGTCGTGGCATAGAGTCGCGATATCTCGAGCGGCCGTGTTCCCCGCGAGTGCGGAGCACACCAGCTGCGAAGTCGAGGCAGCGGGGTTCAAACGTTCTGCAAGATCGCCCCAATTCGCCGTGGCAGCTAGGGTCGGCCAACCAGGGGCCGAGTTCCCATTCGATGCACCTGCCTGCTCAAATGACTCCGCCGCTTTCGCGAGCTCCTGAAGGGCCTGAGCAACCCTGGGCTTATCTGATGAGTAGTAGCGCAGGGCGTTGAAGCCCTTCCAGACCTGCGCGCCAACCTCCTTCGACTCTGACAGGTGTGCGCTGAGTTCGTCGAAGAACCCCAAGCGGTCCTGAAGCTGCCGATCCGTAAGTCCGGTGTCAACGGAGGCGCGGACAAGCTCCGCGCCAGATGCTCGCAGCGCGGCGATATGCCAAAAGACCTGGAACAGCGGCTCATTGCGCGGGCCGACCCTTGAACTGGTGGCCTCTAGATACCCGTCGATCGCCTCGCGGTCAGACTGCACCTGCGCAAGTTGAGCGGTCAGTGCGTTTGGCTGCGAGAAGCTGGCGTCCATCCTGTCCCGTAGAGACTGGTATACCTGCGCCGGTTTGCTCTTGTGGCTGTGCATCTCTAAGCAGAACGCACCGAGCCCCACCCGCTGCAGGTTCTTCTGGACCACTTCTAACGCGGCCATTTTCTCGGCCACGAACAGAACGGTCTTACCCGCCGCGATCGTCGCAGCGATGATGTTGGTGATCGTCTGCGATTTACCGGTGCCCGGGGGTCCTTCGATGACCAGGCTCTTGCCTTCGACGACATCGATAATGGCCGAGTGCTGCGAACTGTCGGCGTCCACTGCCAATAGGAGGTCACGATGGCCTGAGTTGGCGTCGATGTGGTAGTCAGGCGCGTAGGTCGCGGACGAGGCGTCCTTCTCGGTGCCCTCGAATAGCGCGCGCACGAGCGGCTTCTTCTCGATCTGCTCCCAGTTCTCGGGGTCCAGGTCTCTGTACATCAGCAGCTTGGCAAAGGCGAAGAAGCCAAGTACCGCCTCTCGGCGGACTTGCCACCGGGGCTCTGATCGGACTGCGCGCTGTACCTCGGCAAAGTAGACCTCGGGGCTCCACTCGGCGTCGTACTCGGGAAGCTCCAAGTTGAACTCCTGGCGGAGCTTCATGGCGAGTGACACGTTGTGCAGCACCTCGCCACCGGTGTAACGGATCGAGTAGCTGTACCGACCCCGGCGGCCATCAAACGTCTTTTCAAGCTCGCAGGGGACGAGCAGTAAAGGCGCGCGCAGCGCCTCAGAGCTGTCGCGGCTGGCATACCACTCCAGGAACCCAAGTGCCAGATAAAACGAGGACCCGCCCGTTTCTTGGACTTCAGTCGTGGCAAGCGAGAGCATTGCCTTCGCACGCCGGTCCAAACTGTCATCGTCCAAGTCGAGTTGAAGCTTGTCGTCATAATGGGAGGACAGGCGCTGGCTGCCTGCCCGCGGCGCACGAGGCAGTTCGGCCTTCGTGATGCCGAGGGTCTCGTCCCCATCGCCGGCCGCTCTCAAGATCATCGGCCTTCCGCGGACGACCAGGCGGTCGAAGACGACGTCGGGTACTTCGTCGATGATGCGAGCGGACCGTGTCCGGCTCGGGCGGTACTTCAGCAGGATGTTTCTAAGCGAGAGATCGAGCAGTTCCTTACGGAACCGGTCGAGCTCCTTGCGCACGTCGATTCGAGACATTGCCCAAGGATATCAAAGTCTGCTCTCAGGCTGGGCGAATGGCGCACGCGGGCAGAGACCCCAGAAGTCCGATATCCGAGAAGCGCAACGAGGCCGCGGTAAGCTGCGGCACCGCTCTTCTGCATCCGCAGATATCAGCGTGACGTGTATTGGCCTCGCGCCACTCTCTTGAACAGCTTGGGGTGCTTGGTCAGGGCGATGTTGACCATCACGCGGAAGTTCTTGCTGTGGGTCTTGAACCCGGCCCGCTGCACCGCTTCCGCGATCTCCGCGATGCCCATGGTCCTGCCCTTGAGCACCTCGTGGAGTGCCCCGGGGAGGGGTTTCTCGTTTCGGGCGCGGCGGCGTCCAGGGATCGCACCCCGGTTGCCACGTCGGGGCTGATCAAAGTCGCCGCCGAGCGCCTGAATCTGCTTCTCGATTTGCGCGAGCTTCGCGAGCAGTCGGTCGCGCTTGCGTTGTAGTGGGCCAGCAGCGCGAAGGCGGCGTCTGAGCTCAGCCTCAAGTTCCTGAGCGGTGACGTTTGCGAGATTGGGACGGCGGGCCACACGACCTCCTTCTGAATGGCTCAGCTTACCCGGCCACCCAGATTCGTGCCAATCGAATGCCGGGCGGCTCAGTTCTGAGTGTTGCGACGAGCTTAGGTCGCAGGATCCCCACCACTGGTACTTGCAGACCAGATCAGGTTGTGGTTGCATGGTTCGGAGGGGGCCAGCAAGCTCCCTCATGGGGGCACACATGACTCAGCTGAGCACATCCGTTTCGCACTCAAGGACTGCACAAAGCCGAAGCACGGACCCGCCATCGAGCATCCGGCTTGCACTTACCGCAGGACTGTCGCAAGTCGGCGCAGTCGCGTTAGTCGGGATACTCGCCTTCAACATGCGGAAGTTCGATGGCAAGACTCCGAGCCAGCTCTGGGTCTGGGACCCTTACTTCCACGTTCCCATCATCGCTGCACTCCTGCTCACGGCCTTCTCCGGGTACTTCCTCGGCCGCGCAATCCGATTGCTCCCTGAGCCTCGCGGCACAAACGAGGAGATCTCACGGGAGAACTACAAGCGCTGCCTGGTCGGCCTCGGCTCGGGGCTCCTCGCGGCCACCATCATCACCGTCACCGCGCTGGCCGGCTTCGCATATTCGGGAGTCCTTGGCCGCATCTTCGGCTTCGCCAGGAACCTGTCCTCACTGCCCCCCACCACCGGTCCAGCTGGTGTGGACACCATGGTGCTCCTATTCAGCTCGCTTCTGATGGCACTTCTGGGAGCGCTCTTTTACGTCACGAACTCGCTCCACGAGAAGCGCCGCAAGGGGATGGAGGACTTCGACTGGTCGATCTTCTGGTCTGGACTCTGGTACAGGCTTGGTGAGGCCGTTCTCTTCACCATCGTGTTCTTCGTCGCGATCCGGCGTTTCGCGCCGGAAGGGTCTGACGAGTGGCTCCCCATCCTCGCTCTCTTCCTAGGAATGTCGGTCACAGCCGGCGAACGCCTTGTGTTCGGCCTCGCGCGCCGAGTGTTCCTTGCGGTCGGAGCGCTGCTTCCGCTGGAAGGAGCGGATGTCAACAACGCCTTCGACGCGCTCATGCCCGACTCCCCTACGAACCTAAAAGCGGGGCGCGAGGCTGACGGGACCATCCTCGTTCGTTGGGAGCGCCCAACCACGGGGCCCACGGTGCGCGGCTTCAAGATCGAGCTCCGGCCATCGGACTCGGGCGTTTGGCGCAGCGTGGACAAGCGAGAGGCGGGCGAGAACTCCGCCGTGCTCATCGGTATCCGCGCCGACATCGATCATTCCGTGCGAGTGGTCGCGTTCAACGACGCGGGGGAGAGTGACCCCACCCCAGCGGTTGCCGTCAAGGCGACGCCGACTGTCTAAGGAGGCTTACGCATGCATGCCGCCGCCTTGCTTCTGTCGGTGCTCTGGTCGGTGTTCTTCCTGCCGTCAGCGCCAGCGCCTGCGGACCCGCAGCTGACCGTTCGCGTAGTCGATGTGGGCGCGGGCGAGTGCTGCGTCGTGTCCCTGCCTGACGGGCAGTTCATCGTGTACGACGCCGGGAACTTCCAGGACAAGGGCAGGAGCGCCATGAGGGCGATCAACGAGATCATCCCCGACGGGAGCGAGATCGCCCTTCTCGTGCTCAGCCACTCCGACGCTGATCACCTGGGAGCGGTGCCGGCTATTTGCGAGCAGTACGCTGTTCGGCGCGTCATCCGGGGCGGCACGGGCCATTCGGCTACATGGCTGGCCGCCGACGCGGCCATCGCCGAGGAGCGGGAGGAGGGGTGCCACGATATCAACCTGGCCAGCGTGATGCTGCCGCCCGGGTCGACGTTCAAGTACGGCGATGTGTTCGTCACGGTCGTGTGCGGCTTCGACCGACCGCCCGCCGACTGGGACATCCGGGGCGACGCCGAAGCGAAGAACGCCGGCAGCATCGTGGTGCGGATGGAGTACCGCGGCCGATCGGTCCTTTTCTGTGGGGACAGCGTGGGGAGGCACAACGACGACCCCACGGACACGCTGATCGCGGCCGAGAAGTTCATGGTGGAGATGTCGCCCGTCGTGAAGCTCCAGTCAGACGCGATGATCGCGCCCCACCATGGGGCCGACAACGGCAGCTCCACCGCCTTTATCCGCGCTGTCAGCCCCTCGTTTGTCGTGTTCTGCGCGGGCCACAAAACCCAGTTCCAGCACCCACGGGCCACGACCGTACAGCGCTACCTCAACGCGGGCGTGGACGTGCGGCGGATCTTCCGCACGGACCTGGGCGATGACGACGGCCCCAAGGAGTGGGACGTTGGCCGCATCCCCGGGGCGTCGGACCCCATCGGCGACGACGACGTTGAGATCACCATTGCGAACAACGGCGAGATGACTGTTCAGTACACGAACCAACAGGAGTAGCAGCGATGCCCCCTACCGACGAACCACGGATGCCTCAGAACGGCGCGGTCCCAACATGGACGCCTCCAGGTAGGGACCCCGAAGAGTCCGGCGGGCCGGAGGACGGCGTCGCTGTTTGTATGTCGGGCGGCGGCTACCGCGCCATGGTGTTCCACGTCGGCATGCTCTGGAGGCTGAACGACGCGGGCATCCTCAAGGACGTGCAGCGGTTCTCGTGCGTTTCAGGCGGCTCAATTACAGGCGCTGTGCTCGGGCTGCACTGGCCGAAGCTCGCCGGCGGGGGCTTCAGCGAGGCGGCCTTCGGCGAGCACGTCGTGACGCCGGTCAGGAGGATGGCCTCCACCAACATCGATATCGAAGCCATCCTTCTCGGCGCACTGCTCCCTGGAGTCACCGTTGGTGACCTGGTGGCCCGGGAGTACCGCAACGTGCTATTTGGCACCGCCACCTTGCAAAACCTACCCGACAGCCCCCGGTTCGTCTTCAATGCCACTAACGTCCAGTCGGGAGCGCTGTGCCGCTTCTCGAAGCCGTACCTGTGGGACTGGCGCGTGGGCAAGTATCCGAATCCCGCCATCTCGCTCGCGGTTGCTGTGGGCGCATCGTCCGCGTTCCCGCCGGTGCTCTCTCCGATCACGCTCAAGCTGAAGCCAGGTGAGATCGCTCCCGGCACCGGCGACGACCTTTGCCGGTCGCCCTACACCACGCGCCTGGTGCTCACCGACGGCGGCGTGTACGACAATCTCGGGCTCGAGACCGCGTTCAAGCGCTACCGCACGCTGCTGGTGAGCGATGCGGGCGGGCAGATGCAGCCGGACCCTGACCCCGCCGAAAACTGGGCCGGCCACAGCAAGCGCATCCTCGACATGGTGGACAACCAGGTGCGCAACCTGCGCAAGCGGCAGCTCCTGGACGCGCTCACCACTACTGACCCAGTCCACCGCCGAGAGGGCGCATTCTGGAGCGTCCGCAGCAACATCGCGGACTACGGCCTACCCGACGCGATACCAGCGCCCTTTGCACGCACCCAAGAGCTCGCGGCCACCCCCACGCGACTGGACGCCATGGAAGACGGGCTTCAGGAACGGCTGATCAACTGGGGGTACGCCATCTGCGACGCTGCCATCCGGCGGCACTGGAAGCGCGGGCTTGCGGCCCCGAAGCGGCTGCCGTACCCCGTCAGCGGGATCTGAGCGGCTTAAGACGCGCTTTCCATCGGGAGCGTGCCTGTCACTGCCTCTGCCGCCGCCTCCGGCACCAGGCAGCGAGGGAGCCCGTGAGCACCACCGCAACCGCCGAGGGAGCGGGGACCGGAATCAGCGCGAACGACCTGTTTACGCCGTTCAGCCTGCCCCACCCCGTGATCGCCCCGGTGTCGCTGATCGCGGTGGCCTCCACAAAGGTCCAGCCCGGGGAGGGCGCGTAGCTGTTCAGGTCCATCATCTGCCCGTTCACCCAGATGAACGCGCGCTGCTGAGCGGAGTCGCCTATGAACCGCGCGGAGAAGCCGACCACGACCCCCTGGTCGTTGATGGCCGTCGCGCTTGAGTAGGTATGGCTGCCGAGCGCGCCGAGCACGACCGCGCTGTTAGCGCTCCACATTGTGGCCTTCAGGTCGCCCGAGCTGCCCGCCGAGAAGCCAACGGCGGTGCCAACGTCATTCAGCGCGGTCGCTCTGCTGCTCACCCTGCCAGCCGGCATCGGGAGGAGGGTGCCGACTCCGTTCACCCACTTCATCGCGGTCTCCGGCACTCCCGGCCCTTCGATGTTCCCCACGATCACGCCGCCGTTGTTGACGGCGTACGCACGAGTATCGTCCCCCTGCGCGTACGTGCCGCCCGCGCGGTGCGTCGGAAGCTCGGTGATCACCCCGTTGTCCCACCGGCAAGCGTGGTACCGCCCCAGCGAGGGCCGCCTGCTGTAGCCCACGACCACATCGGAGTCGTTGAGGTCATAGGCGGTGCCGCTGGGACCCTCGAGCCCCGGCAGCTGGGTGGCGACCCCGTTCCGGTAGAGGTGCGGTACGCCCTCCATTGAGAACGCCAGGTGCCCCGCCTGGTTGATCGCCAGCGGGCCGTTGTTGGCGTAGCTGGACAGCTGAGTAGAGCTCCCGGACTGCCAAAGGTTGATCCAGGTACCGGACGTGTAGGCGACCACGCCGGAGTTGTTGACGTCCTTGCCCGAATCCACAATGGAGACGACGGGGCCAAGGTTCACGGTCTTGAACTGCTGAGCATGCGCTGATGCGGCCGAGATCGCGATCGTCGCCGCGAAGATGGCGCGCGCGACTGGGGCGGTAGCGGATCTGGTCATGTTCTCTCCTCCAGCCGCGGAGCTTATCCGCAAACGGTTCCCGTTCAAACCGACTTGCACCATGACGCGGTTCTGAGGTAGCACAGGCGCGCTTCCCCGGAGGTGCCTATGTCCTACACGAACGAGGGCCGGCCTGCCCACCGCCCAAAGCCCAAGCGTCGGCTACCCCCCGAGGTGCTCACCAACGAGGAGGTGCTCCGCCTCCTCGCCGCCTGCCCGCCCACCGCTCCCGGCCTGCGGAACCGCGCCCTGATTGCGGTCCTCTACCGCGCCGGGCTTCGGGTAGCCGAGGGGGTGGCGCTCTACCCCAAGGACGTGGACCTGCAAGCGGGGACGATCCGCGTACTGCACGGGAAGTGCGACCTCGCCCGCACCGTGGGGATCGATCCCGGCGGGCTCGCAGTCCTGAGCGAGTGGCTGAAGGCTCGCGCAGAGGAGGGGTTCGGCCCGGCTCACCCGCTGTTCTGCGTTCGAGGGGGGCGGGCGTTGTCCACCAACTACGTCCGGCGGATGCTTCCGCAGCTCGCCGCGAGGGCAGGCGTCCACAAGCGGGTGCACGCGCACGGGCTCCGCCATACCCACGCGGCCCAGCTCCGGGCGGAGGGCGTGGACATTGGGATCATCTCGAAGCAGCTTGGGCACCGGAGCATCACAACCACGGCAACGTACCTCGACCACATCGCGCCGCTGGCAGTTGTACGAGTGGTGGCGGCCCGTACCTGGTCGAACTGAACGATCTACCGCTTCCGCGATCGCCGTCGGTTTCCTTTTGACGCATTGCACGACCGGCAGAGTACTTCTGCATTGTCGAGTGCTGTGCGACCGCCAATGCTGTGGGCAAGTTTGTGGTCGACCTCAAAGTTCGTCCAATCCAGCCTCGTCCTACAGGACTTACACTGTCTGTCTCCGTCGCTGTGCCAAATCAACCGGCGCTGCTCGGACGTGAACAGACGTTTGCTGTCTTTCCGCTCATAGAGGCTGCGGAACATGCCGACGAGGATCGTGTGACGGGTCTGTCGTTCCACCTTATTGTCAACAGCACGCTGGATGCTGCTCAAGTACTGTCCGAAGAGCTGGTCCTCCGGCTGAATGCCTTTCAGGTGGCGCTGGTTCTCTCGCACCTTGTCAACGCCATTCGATAGCTCTTTGAGGAGCCACATCGCCTTCCGATTGCGCGCCTTGTCAGTGAGCGCAAGGTTGTCGCGCCACATGGACCAGACCGCGATGCACAAGGAGTAGAACTCACTGCTGTTGCGGAACCGCGTTTCGCGGAGTTCCGGGAACATCCGACGCACTAAGTTGATCGACTTGGCCGCCTCCGCAGCGACTCGCCGGACCACCCGCCCATCTTGGTCGGCAACACCGATCGCTCGGTCGATCGCGGCCTTCTTGTTCGCGACGCCATCGTTCATGATCGACGCCATGATCTCGGAAACCAACTCCACGTCCTTCATCCGGGACACCTGTCCACCGGAGAAGATGCGGTTTCGCTCGAAGTAGCTTGACATACGCCTGGCGAGAACGCTGGCCTCTCTCAGGAGACCACTACGGTAAAAGCGGGCATGCCTCTTTTCCGCACCTGTCAGCGCCTTTCCTGTGGAGTTGATGCATACGAAGAGCTCAATGATGTCAGACAAGCTGCCAGTCACCTCGACCACTGGGATCGTGTAGTTCTCGATGCGCGAAACGAGCCTGGCTCGCCTTAACTCCGCCCAATTCCAGTCTCTTCGCTCCGAGCCATCATCTGACCACTTCACGGCGAATGCCTGCCGTCCAAACCCCTTAGCTCCAATGAAGCGGAAGATTGACTCAAGCCGCTGTTTACCGTCAAGCACGTCGTACACGATCTCGCCCCGCTCATTCTCGCGAGAATAGAGAAACACAGACGGGATCGGAAATCCACGGAGCAGCGATAAGATGAGCTTCTTGCGGTCGCCCTCGGTCCAGACACTCTGCCGCTGGAAGCTTGGGTTGAGGTGCAGCCGACCAGATTCGAGCAAGTGAGCGAACTGCAACACAGTCTTCTCACCGAAAGTGGGATCAATCCTTGCCTCAGTCACATCCATTCCCTCCTATCAACGCCGCTTGGCCTAGCGGCGATAGAAGCTACCACATCACAGCTCTCCCTTGCATAGGGCCTTAGGGCTTTCATAGAGGCGACAACCCGAGATCGCCGTACGAACCCGTCCGATTTGCTGATAGCTCGCGGGCGTCACGCTGACCCCTTGTGATCCACGTGTACGCCCAGAAGAGCGGGTCTTGCGGCCACCTACACTGAATGTGGCACGCCCGGGACACCATCATCGCGGTATAGGCGAGTACCCATGGGAGCCGTGCGGGAGCTTCCCCATGCTCCAGAAAAGTGTCCGGGTTCCCATGAGCCGATAAATGAAGGTCGAGCGGAAAGAGCATGTGGTACTGCTCGCGACCGTCTCTGGGCGTGATCACCAGTCCAAGCTGGTTCTCGGGACTTTCAGGGTCGGCCGCGTCGTCTGCTGCGAGGTCCTCGAATACCACGGAAAGGTCTGGCATTCCCAATCCTGCCGCCATCGCCTGAATCGCAGCAAATCGAGCCGTGCCGATCTGCTTCTGGACGGGTCCGATGTAGGGAGCCGCCTTTACATGCCGCTTCACATACTCCTGTGCCGTCCATGCCCAGTAGCGGCTCCAGCGGCCCCGCGCAGCCCAGAGGACTCTTGAGGAGTGCTCAATTAGTGGACGAGCCACTGCGAATGCGTGCGAGGGAAAGGAGGAGTCAAGCAGGACGCCGCACGCACGAATACCGCTTGACCCGAATCCAAGCGAGTAGTTCAGCAGGAATCTCGGGTCCTGCTCGGGAGGCACGCGAGATGGGAGCTCGGCCAGCAGCCGCCGATTGCACTCATCAAGCAAGCGACCAAAGCCGGTCAACAGGCGGTCAGCGGGTGTCTTGGGGATCGGCGGGCTCACTCGGCACCTGCGGTGAATGTGTTGAGTTTGTCAGCGATCCGATACCCAGCCAGCACGATCTGCTGTTCTGCCAGCTTCTCCGCCGTCCTGAAGTACCCCGCTGGCAGCAGCGGCGCGTCCTTCGGCTTGTTCTCGTCCGTGCCTAGCGCCCCCTTTACCTTTCCGTCCTGGTACGCGACCGACTTCGCGAGATCACGGCCCTCGACTGCCCACGTCCTGTACTCCGTCTCCTTTAGCTTGGGGGCGAGCGCCGTGCGTGTAAGGTCCTTCCGGACCACCAGGCCAGCGCCCCGGTCAGCGATGTCCTTCATGTTCTTGCTCGTTCCAAGGCACTGGTCCCAGAGGGCGTGCAGCTTCACCGGCATGCCCGCGTCCGTGCGCACCCAAAAGGCATTCCCGCCCTGGTCCCCTGATGGGTACTGGTTTGAATAGAGGTTGGACCCGTGCAGCGGCTGGTGCAGGTCGCTGGCGAGGTGCAGGAACCAGGAGAGGTCCTTCGCCTTCTCGGGCGCTTTCTGGTTCTCGTCCTTGAGCCCCGCCTCCACCTTGGCGAGCGCCTGAACCGCGTTCTCTGGCTCCGCCCCCTTCTTCCACTCTACCTTGGGTTCCGGCCCCTTCTTCCCGTCGAGGTTGATCGGGAAGTTGATGTAGTGCCACTTCGGGCGGTGGTCAGTCCTGTGGTGGGGGTTCTTGTCTGACCGAACCATGTCCGGCCATGTTGCCGCCCGCATGAACACCCACTCGCCTTGGTCGAAGCCCTTCGGGCACCCTGTCGAGAGGAGCGAGTACTGGACGTGCTCCTTGAGGGTGGCGTCCACCCTAGCCTTCACCTCGGGCTTGAGTTCCCGGTAGGCGATTGAGGCCGCCAGGTTGTGGCCGTAGTCGTTCCAGGCGAGGGCTGCGGGGGCGAACGCAATGAGCGCAGTGATCGTGCTGACCGTGAACGCGTTCATGCCAGATCCTACCCGACTGTTGGGGCTACGCCCTCACCAGCTATTCTCAACTTAGTACAATCGTCCGCGAACCACGCCCATGCGCGCAGCTTGGGCCTTTGGACTCGGGAAACAGTTGATCACGCACCACAGCCAATGACCCCAGCAAACTTCGTTTCCAAGTGGTCCCGCGTCAACCTGCCCGAGCGGGCGGCAAGCCAGGAGCACTTCATCGACCTGTGCCGCCTTCTGGGGCAGCCCACGCCGGCGGAGCACGATGCCACCGGGGCGGAGTACGCCTTCGAGAAGGGGGTGGAGGTTGCCGGAGGGGCCAGCAAGGGGGCCAAGGGCGACCGCGGCTTCGCGGACGTGTGGTGGAAGGGAAAGTTCGGCTGGGAGTACAAGCGGAAAGACAAGTACAAGACCCTCGATGACGCTTACCGACAGCTTCTCCAGTACCGCGAGGCCCTGGAAAGCCCGCCGCTGCTGATCGTCAGCGACATCGCCCGCACCGAGATCCACACTAACTTCACGGCCACCAGGAAGGAAGTCCACACCGTCGCCCTGGCGGACATGGACAGGCCCGAGGCCCTCGCCCTCCTCCGCCGCGCCTTCACCGACCCCGAGAGCTTCCGCCCCAAGGTCACGGCCCAGAAGGTCACCGAGGAGGTCGCCAAGCACTTGGGCACGCTCGCCCAGGCTCTCCGCGACCGCGGCCACGACCCGCACACCACTGCGCACTTCCTGATGAAGTGCATGTTCTGCCTCTTCGCCGAGGACGTGCGGCTGCTGCCCAAGGACCTGTTCAAGACCCTCCTTCAAAAGTGCCACCACCACCCTAAGCAGCTCACGCCGCGCCTCACCGAGCTGTTCGGCAAGATGCGGACGGGCGGCGCTTTCGGCACCGAGGACATCGCCTGGTTCAACGGCGGGCTGTTCGACGAGGAGCCCGCCCTCGAGCTCACAGAGACCGAGATCGGGCTGCTGCTGGTGGCCGCGGGGCAAGAATGGGGCAGCGTCGAGCCGGCCATCTTCGGCACGCTCTTCGAACGCTCACTGGACCCCGCCAAGCGCTCACAGATCGGCGCTCACTACACCAGCCGCGAGGACATCCTCCTGGTGGTCGAGCCGGTCATCATGGAGCCGCTGCGGCGGGAGTGGGACGCCGTCCGCACCGAGTGCGAGGAGTTGGCCGCGCAGCGCGTCGAGGCCGCCCGCCGCGAGCAGAAGAAGGCCCAGAAGAAGGGCGACGTGAAGTCGTCCACCCTCACTGGCCGCATAGAGAAGAGGCTGCGGGCGTTTGTGGACCGACTCTCGGGCGTCCGTGTGCTCGACCCCGCGTGCGGATCGGGCAACTTCCTGTACGTTGCCATCCAGCGGCTGCTCGACCTGGACAAGGAGGTTATCACCTTCGCGTCCCGGTCCGACATCGCCGTGCCCCTCTTCCCGGGCGTCCGCCCGACGCAGCTCTACGGCATCGAGATCAATCCCTACGCCGCGGAGCTGGCGCAGGTCGTCATCTGGATTGGCTACCTCCAGTGGATGCGCGATAACGGGTTCAAGGCCCCCAGCGACCCCGTGCTCGCCTCGCTCAAAACCATCGAGAACCGCGACGCCATCCTCAAGGTCGGCAAGAACGGTGAGCCGCTACCCCACCCCGCGGAGTGGCCGGAGGCCGACTTCATCATCGGGAACCCGCCGTTCCTGGGCTCCAAGGTGTTCCGGCAGAACGGCCTCGAGGAGCCGTACATCCAAGCGATGTTCGCGGCCTACGACCTGCCCAAGACCAGCGACCTGTGCTGCTACTGGTTCGAGCTCGCCCGACGATCAATGAGCGGGTACACCAGATTGCGGGCGGGCCTGCTCGCCACTCAGGGAATCCGCGGAGGGGATAACCGCACGGTCCTGGAGCGGATCAAGAACGAGGGCGACATCTTTCTCGCCTGGTCGGACCGGAACTGGACCCTTGATGGCGCGACTGTGCATGTCTCAATCGTCGGATTCGAAGCGGGCGTGTCGAAACTGCACGTTCTCGACGGTTCCGAGGTGGCGCACATCAACGCTGACCTGACGAGCGGGTCCAACTTGGTTGGAGCCGAGCTCATCAAGGAGAACCGCTCCACATCCTTCATCGGCGGCATGAAAAAGGGTGCTTTCGACCTAACACTGGAGGGTGCTCGCGGATTACTCGCGGAGCAAGGCAATCCCTCTGCTGTGACCAACGACGAGGTCGTGCGGCCGTGGGTAAACGGGCTGGACATCACCCGCCGTTACCGGGGGGCGTGGATCATCGACTTCGGAACCCGCGATCAGGCCGCGGCGGCCCGCTTCGCCGCCCCGTTCGAATACACCCGTGAGCATGTGAAGCCTGAACGTGACAAAGTGAGAGCGGGCTTCGAACGTGAGCGGTGGTGGCAGCTCGCGCGGCCAGTCCCCGAACTGCGATCTAGGCAGGATTCACTAACCCGGTGCATCGTGACGGCACGCGTCGCCAAGCACCGATTGTTCATGTTCCTCGATCCGAAGACTGTGATCGACGGCCAGCTTGTGGTGTTCGCGAGGTCCGACGACTACTTCCTTGGTGTCCTCCACTCGTCGGTCCACGAGCTCTGGGCCCGCCGAATGGGCACGCAGCTGCGTGAGGCCGAGTCCGGCTTCCGCTATACGCCCACCAGCTGCTTCGAGACCTTCCCCCTCCCCTGGCCACCCGGCAAGGAGCCGGTGAACGACCCGTGCTACAAGGTCATAGCGGCAGCGGCGAAGGAGCTCGACGTGCAGCGGGAGCGATGGCTGAACCCGCCGGAGTGGATCGCGCCCATCGCGGCCCGCATCGACGCGGCGGACCAGTTCCTCGACGTGCCCGAGGCAGCACGCCCGCTGATCCGCCACTCAGCCATCATGGCAGTGGCCGCGCAGGACCCCAAGCTCAAGAAGCGGACGCTGACGAACCTGTACAACGAGCGCCCTACGTGGCTGCGGCTCGCCCACGAGCAGCTCGATCGCGCCGTCCTCGCCGCGTACGCCGCCGTGGACCCGCAGGGTGGCTGGCATGAGGACTGGGCCGAGGTGTGGGTGGAGACCGGCGCTGGCCAGCCCCTGCCCGAGGGGCATGCGCTGGCGGCGAAGCGCGCGGAGGTGGAGGAGCGGGTGCTGGGGAACCTGCTGAGGATGAATGGGGAGCGAGCATCGCGTGCCACTCCCCAGAGAACCTCCTTCTCTCAGGAAGCCTGATCCAGAGAGTAACGATGCCGAGCAGAACGACGACAACGGGACCGGGCGATCACGATGATCGTCCGAGCAATAGACCAGAATTATGGTTTGATGCTGAGGGCCACCTCATCTCCTCCGGCCCGGTGCCACTATCACGAGCGATACTTGCCATTCGCACCCAGCTGGAGATGTTTCTGTCGCAGCTAGAGCGCTGCGAGCGCACCCAGACGGGCGCAGTGATAACCGGCAATCGAAGAAGCCTTCGAGTTTTGTGGGGGAGAATCTGGCTGTTGGGATCGCTGGTTTTCTCCCGCACTCTTACGGGCGGTTGCACGACCGACTGCGGGGACGGGATTCAGGTTGTCACTGGTCAGCGGCCTCACCTAAACGCGGAGCCTCTCGCGAACGCCTTGAGCAGCCTGTACTTGCGCCGGATGTTCCTCGACAAAGACACCCTAGTTGCGGAACTGACGGCGGGTGAAGTCAAAGACCTCCGCAATCTGCACCGTGAACTGAAGGCCCATCTCGTGCTACAGCTCGCATCGGAAACTTCTGAGCGCCGTGCGCAGAGGCGATCGCCTCATCTGCTGCCGGATCCGATCCCAAATCATGCGCTGGCGAAGAAGGTCGCCCTAGATGCGGAGTACATCTCGAAGCAGTTGAAGAGGGCACTGAGATCAGCGGGGCGAGCTCTACCAACCACCGGTCAAGGCATACCTCTCCGCTGGTCGCACCAGACTCTTCGAGCAGCGACGCCTCACCTTCCGGAGCGCGGCACCTTGCGAAAAGCTCTTGAGAAGTTCGGTTTCGGGAAACCGAACTAAACCGTACAAACCGGAATCTGGCCAAGTCCGCGGTCCCGTGGAGCCAGCGCGTATTTCTTGAGCGATGAACCATGTGTATCCATGTTCATCATGACCACGCCGTACCAAGCCGCCACACACCATCAGCAGCCGCCAACCGCAACCAGTCTCCTGCTCAAGCCACGCGATGCAGCGATCGCTCTGCAGTTGAGCGCACGCAAACTTTTTGACCTCACCAAGAGCGGTGAGATCGTGGCGGTCCGCATCGGGCGGGCTGTGCGGTACGACCCGCTCGATCTCGCCGCCTACATCGCCGCACACAAGGGGCATCGGCCATGAACGCTCCCCATCGCGTTGCTCCTGCCCCTGAGGCGGAGGTGCGTGCGCTCGCGGCCATGCTCCGGTTCGGCGAGGCGCGCGCGAGATTCCGCGACCTGGGCTTGACGCCTCTGAGCTTTACGCACCCCTTCGCCCAATGGATGTCAGCACGGGCCCTCACCGGTGCGGAACTGCCGGTTGACCAGCGGTCGCTAATGGACAAGGAGGCGGAGGACAAGTACTCGTGGAACGCAGCCTTCGAGTGGCTTCAACCCCATGACGCTGCGACAGCGATCCGGTACGTGGATCGCTTTGCCTTGTTCGCCGCCTCCAGGTACTTGCCCGACGAACTCACATTTGCGGCGAAGCGGATACGTGCGGGCCAGGAGCCTGCATCGGCGTGTCTGCGAATATTTGCGCTGCTCAAATTCATGGAGGGACAGCAGGCATGAGCCATTCACTCGACCGCGACTGCGACGCTGTTGTTCGGACGCTGGAGGGTGAGCCTGCACCCGACCCCATGGCCACGCCGCTCTCTCAAGCCGTAGACGCGGAAACTGAGATAGCCGGCCAGGGGTCCCCGGAGCCGTCGCAACGCAAGTCCCAGGCGACCCTCCTCATTGACCTCGTGCTCACCACCCCCGGACTTGAACTCTTCCACTGCGAGGACGGGGAGGCGTACGCGACATTCCCAGTAGGCGATCACGTCGAGACGTGGCGTCTCTCCAACCGAGGGTTCCGCGAATGGCTGATGCGCCAGTTCTACGAGCTGTTCGGGAAGGCGGCTTCCGCGCAGGCGTTGCAGGACGCAATCAGCACCTTGTCGGGCGAAGCCAAGTTCAAGGGACCGCAGCGTCAGGTCTGCCTGCGCGTGGCAGGGCTCAATGGGCTCGTGTATCTCGATCTATGTGACAAAGACTGGCGGGCCATTGAGGTGTCACCCTCCGGCTGGCGGGTCATCAATAGCACGACGGCCCCGATTCGGTTTTTCCGGCGCAGAGGGATGCATCCATTGCCATCGCCCCAACACGGTGGCTCCATTGAACAGCTGCGCCCGCTTGTCAATCTCCCGGAGGACGAGCAATGGGTCCTGTTCGTGGGCTGGCTCGTTGGAGCACTGCGACCCACCGGCCCATACGGGGTTCTGAATGTCGATGGGGAGCAAGGATCAGCGAAGTCCACGCTCTGCAAAATGGCCCGGCGGCTCATTGACCCAAACGAAGCGGACCTGCGTCGCCCCCCGCGTGACGAACGGGACGTGTTCATCTCGGCCGGCAATGGCTGGATGTGCTGCTACAACAACTTGTCTGACCTCAAGCCGCACCTGTCGGATGCCATCTGTGCGCTCGCCACGGACGGGGGCTTCGCCACCCGCACCCTCTACGAGAACGACGACGAGACGATCTTCAAAGCCCGGAGGCCGGTCCTACTCAACGGGATCGAAGATGTCGCCGACCGTTCGGACCTGATCGACCGGACCGTGCGGTTGTCGCTGTCGCCCATCGCTGCGGACGTACGGCTCTCAGAGACGGAGATTTGGCGGAAGTTTGACGAGATTCGACCGGCTGTACTCGGGGCATTGCTGACCGCTGTCAGTGCTGCACTCCGGAACTTCAACTCGGTCCGGCTGCCCGTCAAGCCCAGGATGGCTGACTTCGCGATCTGGGTGACCGCCGCCGAGGAGGGCCTCGGTTGGTATGGCGGGCGATTTATGGCGGCGTACATGGCGAACCGGGAGGGCGCGAATGCCTCCGCCGTCGAGTCCTCGCCGGTAGGAGCGGCCGTTCTTCAGCTCCTGGCTCAACAACCGCATTGGAGTGGCACTGGGGCCGAACTCCTGGATCACATCCGAGTGCTCACGGCCGATCCGCTGGTTCGTGAATGGCATGGAGCCGCGGGCGCGAAGTCGCTGATCGGGGCGCTTCGCCGGCTGGCCCCGAATCTTCGTGCCATGGGGGTAGAGGTGAACATTCCCGTCAAGGGTTCGGGGAAGTTCAAGCGGAAGATCATCCAACTGGAACACCGCCGCACCGCTGGGTCCGCTCACCCCGCTGCCTCCGCTGACCAGGGAGAGGCGGATGGAGCGGAGGGAGCGGACCCAGACCGGACCCCATGTTCCAACGGAATTGAACTGGCGGGAGGTACCCGATGATCCCCACCTATGCGAATGCGATCCTCAGCGCCGCCGCTGAGGTGGAGGAGGCAGAGCTAGCGATCAAGGCAGCCATCACGGCGGCCGCGACCGTAGGGGACTGTGCCCGGGTGTCCGAACTCATGGCGGCCTGGGCAACCACACCAGCTGTGGAGCTCGCCGCCCGAATCCGGGCCCATAAACCCGTCACCAACAAGGACTTGATCCATGCTGGCCCTTTGGGGTAGGTGTGACGCACGCCGGCAAGGTGCCGGCGTGAGAGGATGACCATGAAGGTCGTAGCCCTGTTTAGAGTGAGCACCGAGCGGCAGGCGGACCAAGGGGCGTCGCTGGAAGCGCAGGAGCGCGTCTATGCGGAGCACGCCAGCAAGTCGGGGTGGACAACCGCTGCCACGTTCAAAGGTGCGGAGTCGGCAACCCAGGCAGCAAGCGACCGCCGTGTGCTTCAGCAGGTGCTGGGGTTCATCCGCGAACACACCCTGGATGCGATTTACGTGCACGAGCAGAGCCGCCTGACACGCGGGGATGAGCTAGAGGTCGCCCTGCTGATGCGGGAGCTCAAGGAACGAGGACTCAAGATCCTGATCAATGGCACTGTCCGCGACCTCTCCAGCATCGACGAGCGGTTCATGGTCGGGATTCAGGGTGTCGTGGATAGGGCCGAGTCTGAGCGGATCAAGGAACGAATGCTGCGGGGTAAGCGCCAGAGGGCCGAGCAGGGACGCAAGAGTTCAGGGCCAGCCCCCTTCGGCTTCAGAAACCCGCACCCAGGCGAACCGGGACGAGGCACGCTGGTCATCGTGGAGGCCGAGGCCGCAACCATCCGACGCCTATTCAAGCTGAGCGCTGAGGGGCGGGGGGATCGCTCGGTAGCCGTTGAACTGAATCGGTTGGGACTTGTGTCACCCCGGGGAGGCCAATGGGGCAAGACTAGCGTCCGCCGCGCTCTTGATAATCCCGCCTACATCGGGACCTGCGCCAGCAATGTCTGGGTCAGCGGCAAGGGCACGCGAGGTTTCCGGTTCGACCCCAACAACCAGAAAGCGATCATCCGGGAGAACGCATACCCCGCCATTGTCACCCGCGAAGTTTGGGACGCGGTTCGGGCTCGGCCTAAGCTGCCGCGAACAGCGGTCCCGAGGATGCTCTCAGGGCTGCTCTACGTGGACAACCACAAGTACGAGGGGGACGTTGGGCGAGGGTGTAGGCTCTACCGAGCACCCAAAGGGGTAAAGGGGTGCCCGTGGTTGGACGCGGAGACCGTGGACGGTGCAGTTTGGGACGCCTTCGCGTCACTGGCCACTTCTGCGGAGTTCGTTGAGCGGCTGCTGGCAGCCGCTGCGGACCCCTACCAACGACAGGCGGTGCTGCAAGAGATCGACCACCTCAACGACCAGATCGGCAGGGGCAGGCGGCGGCTCGATCGGCTGCTAGAAATGAGGGCCGACGGCGAGATCACCAAGGACGAGTTCCTGGCGAAAACGAAGCAGACCAAGGAAGGCATCGCGGCCCACGATCGTGAGCTGGAGGCTCTCCGGGGCAAAGCAGCCACCATGGACACCAGTCAGTCCACTCGCGTCGTCAAGGCCGTCCAAACCGTCCTTGCAGGCCGCACGAGACTCTCAGGAGACCAGAAACGGGCGGTGCTCCGAACCATCGTTCGGCGCGTGGATGTCGAGGCAGTCCGGACCGGGAACAAGCTCGGCCGGGACATGCGGGGGCGGGTCTTAGGGGGTTCTGTGCGTACGTGGGGAGTGAGCCGGGTGACGTTTGCATTGTCCTTGCCCAAGGCTGTTGAGGGCCCCCACGCTCAAACAGAGCCGAACCGTTGCGGACAGTCGGCTACAACGCCTTTGAACTCGGCCCAACTGCCAGACTCGGCAGATCGCACCCGCGTCGGACACTTGGTCCGGGTTCCCTCATGCTCGGCCCCCCCGGCAGCGGCAAGACCATGATGGCCAAGGCGCTGCCGGGCGTGCTGCCGCCGCTCACGCCCGAGGAGGCGATCGAGATCACGCGCATCTACTCGGCCGCGGGCCAGCTCAACCCCGGGCAGGGTCTCATCGCCACCCGCCCCGTCCGCTCGCCCCACCACACCGCCAGCTCCGCGGCCATCGTCGGCGGCGGCGTCGTGCCGCGGCCGGGCGAGATCTCCTTGTCGCACAGAGGGGTCCTGTTCCTCGACGAGCTCGCCGAGTTCCCCCGCGACGTGCTCGAGGGTTTAAGGCAGCCCATGGAGGACCACGTCGTCACCATCGCCCGCTCGCACTCGGCCGTGCGCTTCCCCGCCAACTTCATGCTCATCGCGGCCATGAACCCGACGCCCAAGGGCGACCTCTCGCCCGGCGAGGCGGGCAAGCGCGAGATGGAGCGGTACATGGCCCGCCTCAGCGGCCCGCTGCTGGACCGCATCGACATCCACGTCGAGGCCCCCGCGGTGCCGTGGAAGGAGCTCACCGCGGGCACGCAGCACGCCAAGCCGACCAAGCCTGGCACCACAACCGCGCAGATGAAAGAGCAGGTGGAACGCGCCCGCGCCGCCCAGCACGCCCGCCAGGGCGCCACCACCCCCAACGCCCGCCTCTCCGGCAAGCAGCTCGACACCCTTGCGCCCATGGACCAGGCCGCGCACGAGATGCTGGGCCAGGCCCTCACGGAACTCGGTCTCTCCGCCCGGGCCTACGACAAGGTCCGGCGCGTCGCCCGCACCATCGCCGACCTCGAGGGCGCCCCCACGCTCGCGACCCACCACGTCTCCGAGGCCGTTTCGTACCGATTGCTGGACCGCAAGGTGTAAAGACCTATTACCGCAGAGCTCGCAGAGCACGCAGAGGAAGGCGCGGGGCAGGGTTTAAGGCCGGGAAGCCGGGAGCCAAGCCCGCCGGTGCATCCCGCTGCGTCCGCGGCCCGGTCCCCGATCCCGTGCATCCCTCTGCGTTCTCTGCGTGCTCTGCGGTTGAACGCCTACCCCTCCCGCGGCGCCATCGGGTCCGTCGCCTGCACCGGCAAACCCTTCTCCAGCGGCGCGTCGCCCGCCCCCGCCGCGAAGATGGTCCCGTCGGTGTACACGTGGTTGATGACCGGCTCCACCTCGGGCCAGTGGCTGTCCATCCTGTTGTACGCCTTGGGCAGCCAGAACGTCCTCAGCTTCGGGCCCTTCCAGTTGCTGTACACGTGCCCCAGCAGCAGGTCGTCGCGCATCCTGGGCAGCTTCTGGCACTGCTGCATCCACGCGTGCAGGAACTGCAGCATGGGCGCCCCGTACTTGACGCGGAACACCCCGCTCGCGGGCCCCAGCCTCGTGGCGTCGTGGAACCGCGCCCCCGGGTTGGCCTCCGCGTACCAGTTGTAGATCATCAGGTCGTACTGGTCGTCGTCCAGCAGCGCGGGGTACTGCATGACCTCGCAGTCCGCGTCCATCCAGACCACGCTCTTCTTGTTCTTGAGCAGCTTGTCGTACACGAACCTGGGCTTGAACCCCAGGTTCCTCACCCAGTCGCCCCCCGAGGGCAGCTGCTCGATCTGGTGCTCGATGCCGAACTTCTCGCAGCTCGCGCGGAGCTTGGCCGCGTACGCCGCGTAGTTCCCGTCGCCGGTGTAGTAGCTGACCACGAGCATGAACAAGGGTAGCGCCGGACCGGAGAAGCTCTCGCGGAGACGCGGGGGCGCGGAGAAAGGCATGCAAGAGGCGCGCACGCCGGCGTGGCCGCACCCCGTGCCACCAACTTCCGGCTCTGCGGAAGTTGGTGCGGTGCGCACCCTGCTCACCCATCGCGCGAACGCCTTGCCTTCAGCAGGGAGTCGCAAGAGGGGCCGCAGCCCCTTTTGCACCAGCGGCCACCGCGCACCGGATCATTCATCGTGGTTGTACACTGCCTCCAAGGGCCCCAGGAGCCCGCCCATGAACACGATCAGGCTTGAGCTGGTCCGCGCGGCCCGCAACGCGAGGATGACGCTGCACTTGGTCTCGGTGATGATCCTGGGCTTCACACTGCAGCTACTGGCCTGCAAACTCGAGCACAGGCCGCCCGGCGCGTTCCGCACGCTCTCGCTCATCGGGCTTGGCCTGATGGGTCCTTGCCTGATGGTGTCCATGTTCTACACGGCCAGCCGCCTGAAACGCGCCGTCATCGCCGCGTCCCGCCTCTGCCCCGCGTGCGGCTACGACCGTACCGGCACGGCGCAGAACGCCCCCTGCCCCGAGTGCGGCGGGCCCTCGGACAACGTGCCTTAGGCAGGGAGTCGCAAGAGGGGCGGCAGCCCCTTTTGCACCAGCGGACCCGCGGCCGCGCAGTGTGCGCTGAAGACTCCAAGGCAAAGCAGCGAAGGCGCTGGCTCCGGTTGGGCACTTGTGGGGAGGTGCGGCAAAGCCGCGCACCCCCCCACCGTGCCCAAAGTCCCGGGGGCGTTGCCGTCGACCGTGCGCACGGATGTCCCAATGTGAACCGAAAGCCCAGGGATCATGATCCCTGGGCTTTGCACGCGTGCCGACGTCTACTTCTCCCCGCGCCGCGATAGACGCCGCACGAGCGCGTACACGCCGGCGTAAATGAACAGCGCCGCCAGCAGGGCCGGGAACACGGCCTCCCCGCCCACCCGCTGCCCCGTGCTCGGCGAGCGCGTCTCGCCGTCGTGCACCACCACCCGGCACACCACCACCACCGCAAAGCCCGCGAAGATCGCCGCGCCCATGGCGCTGTTCCGCGCCGCGGGATCGCTCCCCGGCAGCTGCGGGTTGTTGTCCATCACCGCAGTCTACCGCACCGCACCGCCGCCGGGAGCCGGCGGCGCGACCAGGCCACGCGCGAAGTACACTGCCCCCATGCGGACGCGCTGGAAGAAGCACGCGGCGGCGTGGGCGTGCTACGTGCTGCTGGGGGCGGTGGCGGGCGTGGTGGTGGCGTGGGTGGCGATTTCCAACGTCAGCGCCGACGGCCGCGAATTCACAGAAGGGCCCGTCAGCATCGAGGGCCTGCACCTTTACATCATCGCGGACCGCTCCGCAACCAACGCCGGCTGCCACATTCAAGGTTTTGATAATGCCGCATTGATGCTGCGCGAGGTCGAGAGAAGAGCCGCCATACCGACGCCGGACGGAGGAGTGATTGGCGCTCTTACCGAAGCCCCCTCCTGGGCGGTCGCCGAGATCCGCAAGCGGCGTGAACATCTGACCCCGCCGTCGCCCGACATCACGCGCAGCATGGGCGTTTACGTGTCCGGTTGGCCCATGCACTGCGTCAAGGGGGCCACCACGTACGCCGAGGACGCCACCCCGCGCGTCATGTTCTTCGGACTCATCAGGGATGTGGTGAAGATGCCGCTCCCCTACCTCATCCTCTGGCCCGGCCTCCTCCTCAACGCCATCCTCTACAGCCCCGTCTTCTTCGCCCTGCACGAGGCGTGGCGCTGGTGGGTGCGGCACCTGCGGCGCAGCAACGGCCTCTGCCCCACCTGCGCCTACGACCGCAAGGGCCTTGCTGAAACCGCGCCCTGCCCCGAGTGCGGGCTGGCCCCGCGCCCCAGGCCCGCGCCCGCGTCGTGAGCCGCGCAACCGAGAGGGGTTTTAAGGCCGCCCCTCTCGGGCTCTCCGGGCCTCTGCGTGCGCACCGCGCCCGCCGAGCGCGCAAGCGTCTTGCCTTCAGCAGGGAGTCGCAAGAGTGGCGGCAGCCCCTTTTGCACCCGCGGAACGGGCGCAGCGAAGGGCGCGCGAGCAACCGGCGTCAGAGCGAGAGACCACGCGGCGCACGTGCGAAGTCTCTGCACGCGCTGCGCACGCTCAGAAACCGCGGTTTATGCGGCGCAGACAGCCGTGTGGGCGTCGCCCGCCCGCGCGTGACATCGAAAAACCGCGGTTTCTGCGCTGCTGACCCGTGTGCGGACTCCATCAACCGCGGTTTCTGAGCGCGCGCAGCGGTTCTGCGAGGCTGCCGCCCAGGTGCACAGTGCATAAACCGTGGTTTTTCCCTTCAGGCCCTGTGTGTACGTGCCGAAACAAGGGGTGCAGCAGGGTGGCGTGCGCGTTGATGGCCGCGCAGCGCCCGTCTCCACCACCTACGCGCGAGGCAGCATGTCCGCACCCTTCATCCCCAACCGTGACGCGGAGTTCGACGGGTTTGTGCGGAACTTCCGCACGCTGGTGGTGGCCGCGCCGGGGGTGTACGGGCTCACGGCGGAGGACGCGCTCGCGATGGTGGCGGCGGCGGACGCCTGGGCCGCCGCATGGAGCAGAGCGAGCAACAGGAACTCGCGCACCAGCATCGACGTGCTCAACAAGAGGGAGCAGCGGAAGGCCTGCACGGCGGTGCTGCGCCGGCTGGCGGGGCTGGTGCGGGCCAACGCCAGCGTCACGCCCGCGCAGCTGATCAGCCTGGGCCTGATCCCTCCGCCCCACGCCTTCCCGAGGCGGCGGGCGATCGAGGACTGGCCGCAGCTGTTCCTGATGGACGACACCGGCCTGCAGCACACCATCCGCGTGCTGAGGCCGCCGGGCACCGGGCGGGCCCGCCCCGAAGGCGCGATGGGCCTGCTGCTGTGCCGCACCGTCGCGCCGCAACGGGCCGAAAGCCCCGCGGGGGCCGAGCCGGTGACCGTGATGACGCTGACGCGCAAGACCGTGGACGCGCCGCCCGCGCCCCCGGGCTGGAGCACCACCTACTTCGCCCGCTGGATCGGCCCCCGCGGCACGCTGGGGCCGTGGAGCATGCCGCTGCGCGCGAGCGTGCGCGTGCAGCAGGCCTCTACCATGCCGCTGGCGGCGTAGGGGGCCGGTGGAGGAGCCGAGGAGAAGAGGAGAAGAGGAGAGGGGGCGGCGGCGCAGGGCCGGGCCGCGTCTCCTCCACTCCTGCTCTCCTCCACTCCTCTACTGGGGGGCCCACCCGTCCGCTATACTCCCGCCCGAATCGAGGGAGTCCCCATGCACCACGTTTCAATGCTCACGCTCGCCCAGGCCACCAAGCAGGACATGATCATCTGGGTCGTGATCGGCATCGTTGGCCTGGTCCTCTTCTTCGTGTTCATCTTCCTGCTGCAGTTCATCAGCCTGTACATCCAGGCGATGACCAGCAACGCCCACGTGGGCATGCTGGACATGATCGGGATGAAGCTGCGGAAGGTGGACATCCGCACGGTGGTGATCAACCGGATCCGCGCCGTCAAGAGCGGCATGGACATCCCCACCAACATGATCGAGACCCACTACCTGGCCGGCGGGCGGGTGAGCAACGTGATCTCGGCGATGATCGCGGCCCGGGGTGCCCGCATCGAGCTGCCCTGGAACATCGCCACCGCCATTGATCTCGCGGGCCGCGACATCCTGGACGCGGTGCACACCTCGGTGAACCCCAAGGTGATCGACTGCCCCAGCGCCAACGGGCCGCGGGGGACCATCGACGCGGTGGCCAAGGACGGCATCCAGCTGAAGGTCAAGGCCCGCGTGACGGTGCGCACGAATATCGCCCGGCTGGTGGGCGGCGCCACCGAGGAGACCATCATCGCACGCGTGGGGCAGGGCATCGTGTCCACCATCGGCTCGGCCAACGACCACAAGGCGGTGCTGGAGAACCCCGACGACATCAGCAAGAAGGTGATGAGCACCGGCCTGGACGCGGGCACGGCCTTCGAGATCCTCTCCATCGACATCGCCGACGTCGACGTCGGGGACAACATCGGCGCCCAGCTGCAGGCGGCGCAGGCCGAGGCCGACAAGAAGCGCTTCCAGGCCGAGGCGGAGAAGCGGCGTGCCCTGGCCCTGGCCCTCGAGCAGGAGAACAAGGCGCGGATCGAGGAGAACAAGGCCCTGGTGGTGCTGGCCGAGGCCGACGTGCCCAAGGCCATCGCCGACGCCTTCCGCAACGGCCGCCTGGGCGTGATGGACTACTACAAGCTGCAGAACCTGCAGGCCGACACCTCGATGCGCGGCTCGATCGCCGGCGACGGCAACACGCGGCCCAACGTGTAAGAGGAAGAGGAACACGGAGGGGGCGGAGAGAAGACAGAGCTACACGGAGGGGAGACAGGATCGGACTTGGGGAAGACAGGATGGAACCGGATCGATCCTTTCCTTCTCTCCCGCTCCCCTCGGTCCTGCTCCGTGAACTCCGTGTTCGGCCTTTGCCTTTGCTTTTACTGCCCCGCGAGGGCCCGGTCCAGCAGCTGACCCACCCGCTGCTGCCGGTAGCTCTCGTCCCACCAGATCGACGGCCCCGGCGCGGGGGCGGTGTTCGCTGAGGAGCGCACCTCGTTGCCGGGCGCGGCAGCGCCGTCGCGGGGGGCCTGGTTGTTGGCGCGTTGCGGGGGCTCGGGGCGCTCGGGCGGGGCGGGGCGGGCCCGCTCCTGGTCGGGCACGGGGTCGTTGGGGGAGCCGGGCTTCGCCGAGCGGTCCACGAAGTTCTGGCCGGGGACACGCGGCTCGTTGATGCCCGGCTGCGCGCCCATGAGCTTGTTGACGTTGCCGCCGATCGAGAACACCGTGCCCGGGGGCACCTCGGTGAGCAGGCCGCGCCGGGTCATCGCGTAGCTGGAGCGCGGGAACACGGCCATTACCCCGCCGTTCATGCGCATGTAGTAGTCGCTGTCGCCCGCGGCCCAGCCCCCACCCCCGCTGCCGCCGAAAAAGCGGGGCCTGGCGTCGAGCTTGTAGAGGCGGTCAAAGCCGCTGCCCACGCGCAGGTCCACCGGCATCGCCCGCTGGCTGGTGCCCACGGGGTTCATGTCGCCCACGGTGGGCTCGGTGGGCGTCCAGCGCGCGCCGCCGGCAGTGACGCTTTCGGGCTGCGCGGGCGCGGCGGACGCGATGGACATGAGCAATGCGGTGAGCTGGCCGATCATGCCGCCTCCTTGTGGATTGAAGTAGGCCCGCGCCGCGGCCGCAATGCCACCTCGAACCTAGTACGTCTCCATCAGGAACTTGATCGAATACGTCACGCCGGCGTCGGGCTTGTCGGCGGGGAGGCTGGAAAGGGCCTCGCCGCGGGCGGTCCAGCGGTACACCGCCTCCAGCAGCGGCTTGTCCACATCCTCATAGCCGGTGCGCTCCTTGAACACGGCCTTGCGCACCTTGCCGTCGCGCCCGAAGGTGATGAGCACCACCGCGTTCTTGGGGCGGGCGAGGTAGCGGGTCGTCACCGCGTACTTGGGCGTCACGGTCCACACGCGGAGGCCCTTGCCCGCGAGCGGCTCGCCGGGCTTGAAGACGAGCGAGCCCACGACGGAGGCCGCGGGCGACTCCTCGTCGGCCCTGAGTCCGGGCTCGGCCTGCGGGGCGCTGGCCTTTGCGGAGGGCGCGTCGGCGGGCTGCGGCGGTACGGGCGTGACTGGGGGCGCTGCGGCTGTCGACGTGTCCGCGCTCTGGGCCGGCGCCGTCTCCGGCTGCACCGGGCGCAGCTGCTGCTCCTGCGGCTGCTCGGGCTTTTCCTGCTGCTGCTTCAGCTGCTCGGGCTCGGGCTGCGGCGGCTCCGGCTGCACCGGCGCGTCCTGCGGGCGCGGGAGCTCGACCTCGCTCGCCCCTTCAGGCTCGGGCGCCGGGGGGCTCTGCGGTTTCAGCTGCTCCGGTTCGGACTGCTGGGGGTTGAGTTGCTCGGGCTCCACCTGCTGCGGCTGGTCCTGCTTCTCGAGCTCCTGTACCGGCTTGGGCTGCGGCTCGGGCGCGGGCACGGTTTGCTCCGCGGGCGCGCTCTTGCTCACCTCCGGCTGCGGGGGCTGCGGAACAACCTCCTGCGCCGCCCGCTCGCCGTCGCCCGCCGACGCGGGCCCGGCCTCCGCCGCGCCGGCCCTGGGGTCGATCGCCCGCGCCGCCTGGTCGATCTTGGACTTGGGCGCGAGGTGCTCGGTCGCCTCCTTCGCCCCCTTCCAGACCTCTGAGCGCTCCGCCCCATCTTCGATCCCCAGCGGCACCTCCAGCTCGACCTCCGGCTTGGGCGGCATTACCTCGGGCTCGGGCTCCGGCTGAATTTCTGGCGTGGGCAACGGCTCGGGCGTGGGCAGAACCGCGAGCGGGACCAGCACGGCCAGCCCGGTGTCCGCCAGCTCAAGCCCTTGCACCACCCCCACTTGCGGCGATTCACCCGGGCTGGCGAGGCTCCGCGCGCCCACCAGCGAGAGCGCTACCAGTCCCCCCGCGTGCAGGACCAGGCTCAAGGCGATGCTGGAAACCACCCGTGCGCGCATCTCTGAAATGATTGCCCCCGGGGTGCCCGGGGTCCATCGCGGGCCCCCGCCCATGCAAAGCACCAGGAAACCCCTTCCGCCGGCCCGCGTCTAAGGTAAGAATAACAGACCCGCCCGGGCAGGGTGGGCCTTGGGCGTCGAGACGCCACTGCACGGGCCGCGTGTTGCCGCCCCACTGCCCATCCAAGAGGAGCTCCGAATGAAGTCCCCGCGCATCTTCGCCCTGTCCATGATCCTCGCCCTCGTGGGCGCCGCCCCCGCCGTGGTCGCCCAGGACAAACCCGCCGCCAAGGAGCAGGAAGCCACGATGCTGAAGGTGGGCGACACCGCCCCCAAGCTGCAGATCGAGAAGTTCGTGAAGGGCAAGCCCGTCGAGAACCTCGACAAGGGCATCTACGTCGTCGAGTTCTGGGCGACCTGGTGCGGCCCCTGCATCCGCAACATCCCCCACCTCACCGAGATGCAGAAGGAGTACAAGGACAAGGTCCGCTTCATCGGCGTGAGCATCTGGGAGGAGAACAACGAGCTCGAGGACGGCAAGTACCTCGACCGCGTCACCGAGTTCGTCAAGAACCAGGGCGACAAGATGGACTACACCGTCGCTTACGGCGGCTCCCCCGCCCCCATGAGCGACACGTGGATGCGGGCCTCGGGCCAGGGCGGCATCCCCTCCGCGTTCATCGTGAAGGACAACAAGATCCAGTGGATCGGCCACCCCGCGGGCATGGACAAGGTGCTCAAGGAGGTCGTCGCCGGCACCTACGACCTCAAGGCCGCGTCGGAGAAGTCCGCCAAGGCCGCGGCCTCCGCCAAGAAGCAGCGCGAGCTGATGGCCAAGCTGCAGGAAGCCCGCACCAGCGGCGATGAGGAGGCCGAGGGCAAGATCGTCGATGAGCTGATCGAGCTCAACCCCGAGCGCAACGGCATGGCCGCGGCCAGCCGCTTCAAGGCCATCCTTGAGAACAAGGGCGAGACCGCCGCATACGAGTACGCCAAGAAGATGACCACGGGCCCGGTCAAGGACAACGCGATGGTGCTCAACGCGATCTCCTGGAGCATCCTCGATGACGAGGGCTACAAGAACCGCGACATCGACCTGGCCATGGACATCGCCAAGCGCGCCGTCGAGATCACCGACAGCAAGAACGCCGCGATCCTCGACACCCTGGCCCGCGCGTACTGGGAGAAGAAGGACGTGGCGAAGGCCGTCGAGATTCAGGAGAAGGCCGTGAAGGCGCTCACCGACAGCGACGGCGACGAGATGCGTGAGGAGGTCGAGGGCAACCTCAAGAAGTACAAGGGCGCGAAGAACTAATCAGCCCTGAGCTTCAACGTCACCCGAAGAGCCCCGCACCAGCGGGGCTCTTTTCATTCCAACCTTGAACGGCCCCTGACCGCGTGGGGCTAGACTCCGTCCGTGCCGAGCACTCCGCCCCAGCACGGCCCCGGCCCCGCCCGCCCGCGCCTGCGCCCTCGCCAGCACCTGTGGATCTTCTCGCGCGAGGCCGTGCGCAAGCTCGACCGCCTCGCCGTGCAGGAGTTCGGCATCCCCTCCGTCGTGCTGATGGAGAACGCGGCCCGCCACATCGCGGAAGTCGCCCTCGACGGGCTCGACGGCATCGACAAGCCCCGCGTGCTCGTGGTCGCCGGGCCCGGCAACAACGGCGGCGACGGCCTCGCCTGCGCCCGCCACCTGCACAACGCCGGCCTGCGCGTGACGGTGTTCCTCGCGGCCAACCCCGCGCAGTACACCGGCGACGCCCGCATCAACCTCGACATCGTGCACCGCATGGGGCTGCAGATCTTCCTCATGGACCCCGCGAACCCGGAACGCTCGCTCACAGCCGCGATGTCGAGCTTCCGCAGCACCGACCTCATCATCGACGCGCTGGTGGGCACCGGCCTCTCCCGCGACCTCGAGGCGACCTACGAGAAGATCGTCACTGAGGTCAACGGCTATGGGGCCGACGGCGTGCCCATCCTCGCGGTGGACCTGCCCAGCGGCCTGGACGCCGACACGGGGATGCCCCGGCGCGTAGCCGTGCGGGCCAGCGCCACCGTGACGCTCGCGGGGCTCAAGGAGGGGTTCTTCGCGCTGGAGGCGCAGCCGTTCCTGGGCGAGGTCATCGTCGCGGACATCGGGATTCCGCGGGAGCTGCTGGATCAGCTCGGGCGGCGACTGGTGGAGCCGCCGGTGCACGAGCCGCCGGCCGCGCCCGCCCCGCCGCAGTCCCCGCCCCGCCCCGGCGCGTTCGGGCGCGACTGACCGATCCACTAGCGCGCAAGCTCCCGCACATAAGCCCAAGTTCACGCGAGGCTGTGCTACCATCCCCGCCGGGAGAACCGCATGGCCGTCCGGATGGAACTGTCGCGCATCCTGATCCGCGAGCTCAATGACTACCAGATCATCGAGCTGCGCGAGGTGACCGAGGGCGAAGAGGCGAAGAAGCCCACGGCCAGCGTCTATGACGCCGCGGATGAGGGCGGGCACGCCCGCTCCTTCCCCATCGTGATCGGCTTGCCCGAGGCGCAGTCGATCGAGCGGCGGCTCAAGGGCATCAGCATCAAGCGCCCGCAGACGCACGACCTGCTCGCCAGCGTCATCGACAAGCTGGGCGCCTCGCTGGACTCCATCACCATCAACGACCTCGCCGAGCACACCTTCTTCGCCACCCTCGACGTGACCACCGCCGAGGGCAAGAAGATGCACATCGACTCCCGCCCCAGCGACGCCATCGCCCTGGGGATCGCCGGCGGCGTGCCCATCTACGTCGCCGAGCACGTGCTGGAGGCCGCGACCCGTGACGAGGTCTGACCCCGGCGCCCCGGATACCCAAGAGCCGTCGCGGAGCGACGGGGTACCCAAGGACACCAGCACCCACGTCATCCCCCGCCAGTACATCACGGCCGACATCCCGGGCATCGGCGGGCAGATCAAGCAGCGGCCCGAGGACTTCCTCGTCGACGAGATCCCCCAGTACACGCCCTCGGGCGAGGGCGAGCACATCTACCTCACCGTCACCAAGCGCGGCCTCTCCACCATGGAGATGGTCGAGGTGCTGGCCCGCCACTTCGGCGTGCACCGGCGGGCCATCGGCTACGCGGGGCTCAAGGACAAGCACGCCATCACCCGCCAGATGGTCTCGGTGCACGTGCCCGGAAAGAAGATCGAGCACTTCCCCGAGCTGCGCAACGAGCGGCTGGCGATCGTCGGTGCCGACTACCACGCCAACAAGCTCCGCCCCGGCCACCTCAAGGGCAACCGCTTCTCTGTCCGCATCCGCAATGTAAAACCCACCGACGTGCTGGCCGCGGACCGCGTGCTGCGGCGGCTCGCGAAAGTCGGCGTGCCCAACCGCGTCGGCGAGCAGCGCTTCGGGATGCTGGAGAACAACCACCTCGTGGGCCGCCACCTCATCACCGGCGACTTTGACGCCGCCGTGCGCGAGCTGCTGGGCGCCAACGCCGCGCACCCCGAGCTCAACGCGGAGGCCCGCCGCCTGTTCGCGGAGGGGCGCTACCAGGAAGCGGGCGACCTCTACCCGCGCTCGGCCCGCACCGAGCAGCGCGTGCTGTACCGGCTCTCCAAGGGGGCGAGCCCCCCCGAGGCCATGCTCGCCCTCGACGAGCCCATCCTGCGGTACTACTTCTCCGCGTTCCAGTCCGCGGTGTTCAACGCCGTGCTCGACGGGCGGGTGTCAACCGGCACGCTCGCGACCCTCGCCCCCGGCGACCTGGCCGTCAAGCACGAGAACCTCGCGGTGTTCGCGGTCGATGACGCCGTGGCCGCCGACCCAGAGACTGCCGCCCGCCTGGCACGCTTTGAGATCAGCCCCAGCGGCCCGATGTGGGGCGGCTCGATGGTCCGCGCGGGCGGCGAGACGGGCGTGCGCGAGCAGGCGGTGTTGGAATCCTTCGGCGTCACCCCCGCGCAGCTCGAGACATTCGACAGCAAAAGCCCCTTCAAGCTGGAGGGCAAGCGCCGCCCCCTTCGCGTCCCTGTCATTGACCCCGAGGTCGAGGGCGGCGTCGACGAGCACGGCCCCTACGTCCGCTGCGCCTTCGAGCTCCCCAAGGGCAGCTTCGCCACCGTCGTCCTCCGCGAGGTCATGAAGCCCGCGGTGGTGAAGTCCGGCGAATGGGAGGAGGTGGGCTAGAGGGGATGTCGGATGTCGGATGTCGGATGTCAGAGAGGACCACCTCCCGCATTCCCACATCCGACATCCCACATCCCACATCCCACATCCCACATCCCACATCCGACGTCCGACATCCGACATCCCCTACCCTCCGCCATGATCCGCCTGCTCCTCCTCTTCCTCGTCGGCATCATCCTCGCCGTCTCTACGCCGCGGCTGTTCAACAAAGCGCCGGCGGGGCTGCTCCAGCCGATCACCGCCGACTCCCCCGCCGACCACACCTACACGCTCCGCGCCCGCGTGGACGCCCTGCCCAGCGTCAAGCGCCCCTACCTCGACCTGCACCACGAGGCGCTGCCCGGGTTCAAGAACCAGCAGGGCGAGGTCATCGGCATGAACGAGATGGTGATGGGCTTCCCCTACCTCGCCCCCGGCGTGAGCCTCGACGGCCTCGCCCCCGGCGACCCCGTCGAGTTCACCATGGAGATGCGCTTCACCGCCAAGCCCCGCTTCCTCATCACCCGCCTGACCGAGCTGCCCGCGGACACAAAGCTGAACCTCGGCACGCTCGAGGAGTAACCGCGCCCTCTCGTGCCACGACCGTGCTCGGACGGTCGTGTCTCCCCGCCCGTCCCACACGGCCAACCGCACGACCGTCAAAGCACGGTCGTGGCACGGAGCCGGTCAACGGCCGACCCACTGGTGTCGGGCCAGCAGCACCAGCGCTCGCGCGACCTCCCCCCGACACCCGGGCGAAGCCTCCCAAGTGGTCTTTGCCTTCGTCAGTCTTCTAACCAGCCGCCCCGCACTCCGGGCACGCCGCCGCATCGCCAACGAGCCCGCGGCGGTCGTAGCCGCACGAGGTGCACCGGCCTTTGCGCCGACGCCCCCGCCGCCGCGCGAACGCGAAGGCCTCCACCACCCCCAGCAGCACGCCCGCCGCGAGGAGGGTGTTGAGCGCAAAGCCAAGGGGGATGATTGCGAGCGGCAACCGCCGGCCCTTCTGGCCGTTCAACCACTTCGTTCCGCGAACCCTCGGCTTCAAGGTTGACGGCGCATGCAGCTCGGGGCCCTGGAATCCCGCGTGTGTCTCCATCCATAGGAGCGACAACGCAGGCCAGCCGTAGCGCCCCCATGCGGCAGCCGTCGCAGTGTTCGAAGGGGTCCACCGCTTGACGGAGTAGTACCCCTCCTCCCATCCGCGTCCGTGCCCGAGCTGTACCGAGCGGACCCACTCGCCCTCAGCCCGTCGCCACCCTGCACGGAGTCCAGGCGGGAAACGGCGTTCGAGTTCGCCGTCTTCTGGGGAACTCCCGCCGAAGCGGTTGCTCATGTACGTCTCGCCGCGAACTGCCCACAGCGCACACCCCCACGCCACCCCCCACGTGACGACCGCGCCCGCGAGCAGGGCGAGGGTGATCTTGAGCGTCCAGCGCTTCACCGGCGATGAACGAGATGTCGACGCGGGCCGCCGCACGCCCACAGCGTACCGCGCCGCTGTGGTTTTCATTTGGGAGGCTTCGCCCAGGTGTCGGTAGGACGCAACTCGCGCCCTGGTGCAACCTGACCGACACCAGTGAGGCCGAACGCGTCCCCTCAAGGCCGGCAACCGCGGCGGAGCGCGGCCGTTTTCTGGCAAAGAGTGGCCGTGCTCCGCCGCAGCGCGGCCGTTTTTTGGCAAAGAGTGGCCGTGCTCCGCCGCAGCGCGGCCGTTCTTTGGCAAAGAGTGGCCGTGCTCCGCGGCGGCGCGGCCGTTCTTTGGCAAAAAGTGGCCGCGCTGGCGCACAAAGTGGGTGCGTTCTGGCGGAACACGGGTGCGTTCTGGCGGCGCACGCGCGAGTCGTGGGCCCGCGCGGGGGCCGTGCGCGGGCGTGCGGGCGTGCGGCGCGGGCGTACAGGCCGCGCAGGCGGCGCAGGCGGGCGCGCCCGGGGCGATTCCGCGGGGTCGACGCGCGGGCTGGGCAGAGAAACCCCCGATGAGCATCACGCCGTGAGGCCGGATGGGCGCTGCCGCCCGCCCGAACCACTCCCTCAAGACAGGAGCCCGCCATGTCGAAAGTGCAGCGCATCGTCCGTGCCCCCCGCCTCGACGCCCTCAACTTCGCCCTCGCCCACCAGACTCCGTTCCAGACGGGGGGCGCCAGCATCGGGTTGTCGCCCACGATGGTGACCAACTACGTCACCGCCGTGACCGACTTCAACGACGCCATGCTCGAGGTGCAGTCGCTCAAGGACCAGCTGAAGGTGGCGTCGGCCAAGGCCAGCGCCAAGTTCCGCATCATGAACACCACCATGACCGCGACGGTCGCGGCCATCGACGCCTTCGCCGCGGCCTCGGCCAACCCGCAGGCCGTTTGGGACGCCAGCCAGCTGATCCCGCCGCAGAACCCCTCGCAGATGCCTCCCCCGGGCACGCCCGACACCTTCCGGGCCACGCTCAACCCCGACGGCTCGGTGAAGATCTCCTGGCAGTGCAAGAACCCGCCGGGCAGCACGGGCACCGTGTACATCATCCGCCGCCGGTTGCTGAACTCGCAGGTGTGGTCGCAGGTGGGCGTGACGGCGGCCCGCAACTTCACCGACGCCAGCATCCCCAGCGCCAGCGGCGGGGCCGTGTACCAGGTCACCGCCCAGCGCGGGGCCAGCCAGGGCGACGCCAGCACGCCCTTCACCCTGCAGTTCGGCGTCGACGGCGGGGGCAACCTCGCCATCACCGGGCTGACGGGCGGGAAGCTCGCGGCCTGAGGCCGGGAACCGAACACAGAGAGCACGGAGAGAAGTCAGGAGTGGAATGTGCGAGGCCCGGGTCGATGGACCCGGGCCTTTTCTATTCCGTGCAGGTCTCTGGTTGTCAGTTCCTGCCTTCACACTCCGTGCCCCTCAATCCCGCCTCTGTCACCTCCGTGTTCTGCCTTTGCCTTCTCGTGGGGCGGGGCCCGGGTCGGGCGGCCCGGGCCTTTTGCTTTATGCACCTAGAATCCCCGCTCACCCCGGCCCGCGAGGCTGGGTGACCGGAGATTCCCCCGATCATGTCCTCCACGTCCCCCACCACCGCTTCTTCGCCCGCCGCCGGCATCAGCCGCCAGAACCTGACCGCGGACCAGATCCGCTCGATGTTCATCGACTTTTTCCGCGGCAAGCCCGGCGCGGCGGCGGGTGGGGGTGGGCACACGTTCGTGCCCAGCTCGCCGTCGGTGCCGCTGGATGATCCCACGCTGCTGTTCACCAACGCGGGGATGAACCAGTTCAAGCCCATCTTCCTGGGGCAGGCGGACCCCGGCAGCGACATGGGGCGGCTGAAGCGGGCGGTGAACAGCCAGAAGTGCATCCGCGCGGGCGGCAAGCACAACGACCTGGAGGACGTGGGCAAGGACACCTACCACCACACGTTCTTCGAGATGCTGGGCAACTGGTCCTTCGGCGACTACTTCAAGAAGGAAGCGATCGACTGGTCATGGGAGCTGCTGACGAAGGTCTACGGGCTGCCGGCGAACGCGCTGTACGCGACGTACTTCGGCGGCAACGAGGCCGCGGGCATCGGGCCGGACCTGGAGACCAAGGCGCTGTGGGAGCGCTACCTGCCGCCGCAGCGCGTGCTGCCGGGGAACATGAAGGACAACTTCTGGATGATGGGCGACACGGGGCCGTGCGGGCCGTGCACCGAGATCCACGTCGACCGCCTCACCGCCATGGGCGAGGAGGAGCGGATGGTCGCGGACAAGGTGAACGAGAGCGACCCCGACGTCATCGAGATCTGGAACAACGTGTTCATCCAGTTCAACGCCGAGTACCCGCAGGAGGGGCTGGACGCGCTGCAGAAGTGGGACAGCACGCCCGAGGCCGAGCGCGGGAAGCTGCCCTGGAAGAGCCGCGCGGAGATCGAGGCGAAGTACCGCAAGCTGATCCCGCTGCCCGCCAAGCACGTGGACACGGGCATGGGCCTGGAGCGGCTGGTCTCGGTGCTGCAGAACAAGCGCAGCAACTACGACACCGACGTGTTCATGCCCATCTTCGCCGCCATCGAGCGGCTGACGAGCGCCCCGCACGGGTACTCGGGCAGGCTGGGGGCGGCGGACAAGGGCAATGTCGATACCGCGTACCGCGTGATCGCCGACCACATCCGCACGCTGACGTTCGCGATCACCGACGGGGCCGTGCCCAGCAACGTGGGGCGCGGCTACGTGCTGCGGCGCATCCTGCGGCGGGCCGTGCGCTACGGGCGGCAGATGCTGGGGGCCAAGACCGGCTTCTTCGCCCAGCTCGTGCCCGTGGTGGTCGACCGCTTCGGCGACGCCTTCCCCGAGCTGCGCAAGGACCCGGGGCGCGTGCAGAAGATCATCCTCGAGGAGGAGGAGAGCTTCGGCAAGACCCTCGACAGAGGCATCAAGCTCTTCGAGCAGGTCGCGGCCGAGTCCGCCAACAGGACCATCGCGGGGGCCGACGCGTTCAAGCTCTACGACACCTACGGCTTCCCCATCGACCTCACGGTGCTGATGGCCGAGGAGCGCGGCATCAAGGTGGACACCGCTGGCTTCGAGAAGGCGGTCGAGGCGGCCAAAGACCTGTCGCGCACCGGCGGGGCGGCAAAGGAGGGCGCCCCGAAGGCCCTGACGCTCGGCGGCGAGGAGATCGCGCGCCTGAAGCACTGGGAGGTGCCCGCGACGGACGACTCGCACAAGTTCGCCAACAAGGACGTGCGCGCCACCGTCCGCGCGATCTGGAACGGCGAGACCTTCGACGAGGTCGCCCGCCCCAACACCACGCACAACGACCGCCCTGTGGGCGTCATCACCGACCGCACCTGCTTCTACGCGCAGATGGGCGGGCAGGAGGGCGACACCGGCCGCATCACGCTGCTCAACGCCAGCGAGGACCGCGACCAGCGCACCGAGTTCGTCGTCGAAGACACCAGGGCCTTCGGCGGCTACGTGCTGCACATCGGCCACCTCCGCACCGGCGAGCTGCGCGTGGGCGACAGCGTCCTCATGGACCTGGACCAGAAGCGCCGCCTGCGCACCGCCAGCAACCACACCGCCACGCACCTCACCAACCTCATGCTCCGCAGCGTGCTGGGCACGCACGTGGACCAGAAGGGCTCGCTGGTCGCCCCCGACCGCATGCGCTTCGACTTCTCCCACAACCAGCCCGTCACCAGCGGCGAGCTTGAGGTCATCGAGCGCGGCGTCACCGCCCGCATCAAGTCTAACCTGCCTGTGTACGCTGAGCCCGCGTCGCTCGTCTCCGCGAAGCAGATCAACACCCTGCGGGCCGTGTTCGGCGAGGTCTACCCCGACCCCGTGCGCGTGGTCAGCGTCGGGCAGCCGGTCTCCGCCCTCCTCTCCCAGCCGCAGAACCCGCAGTGGATGGACTACAGCGTGGAGTTCTGCGGCGGCACGCACGTCAACACCACGGGCCAGATCGAGGACTTCGCCATCATCTCCGAGGAGGCGGTCGCCAAGGGCATCCGGCGCGTGGTCGCCGTCACCGGCGATCTCGCGGCCGAGGCCAACCGGCACGCCGCCGCGATCGAGGGCCGCATCAGCGCCGCGGCGCAGCTCTCCGACGGCGAGCTGCCCAAGGCCGTGACCGACCTTTCGGCGGAGCTCGAGGCCCTCACGATCCCCTCGTGGCGCAAGGCCCGCGCCCGCGCTCAAATAGCGGCCCTCCAGGAGCGCGTGAAGGAGGCGAGCAAGAAGATGGGCGCGGCCGTGCGTGATGAGGCCGTGCGTCAGGCCCGCGCCATCGCCGAGTCGGCGCTGATGGCCAACGACCTCGTGATCGTCGCGACGGTCGAGGCGGGCGACAACCGCGACGCCCTGCAGGCGGCGATGAAGACGATCCGCGACAAGGCCCCCAAGGCCGCGGTCATGCTCTTCAGCGTCGACCAGCCCGGCGGCAAGGTCGCGATCATGACCGGCGTCCCCGAGCCGCTCATCGCCAAGGGCCTGAAGGCGGGCGACTGGCTGCGCGACACCGCCGCCATCGTCGGCGGCAAGGGCGGCGGCAAGCCGGACGCCGCCCAGGGCGGCGGTACGGACATCAGCAAGGTGAACGACGCAATCAAGGCGGCGCGGACCAACGCCCTCCGGCTTATCATGTGAGACTATGGGCATCAGCGAAATTGAGAACGCCGTGCGTCAGCTCTCCTCGGAGGAACTCGTGCAGTTCAGGCGTTGGTTCGCGGAGTTCGATGCTGAGCTCTGGGACAAGCAGATCGAGGAGGACTCCAAGGCAGGTCGGATGGACAAGCTCGCTGAGGAAGCGTTGAAGGACCTCCGCGAAGGCCGGACCACGGAGCTGTGAATCATCGCGCGGCTCGCAGCTTCTGGAAGCACTACAACGCCCTTCCCGAGGATGTGCAGCAGGTCGCCAACTCATCCTTTGCTCATTTAAAGCAGGATCCTCAGCATCCATCACTGCACTTGAAGCGAGTTCGTCATCTCTGGTCATCTCGCGTGGGTATCGCCTACCGCGCCCTTGCGATTCAGCACGAGGACACACTGGTGTGGTACTGGATCGGCTCTCACGCCGAATACGACACCCTCATCGGGCGCAGCTAGTGGGGAGGCTCCATGCCTGACAAGGACCACTTCGACTTCACCCGCGGCCAGCACGCCATCCGGCGCGACGGCGACCCTGTCGCGGGGAAGAAGCTCGCCCAGCAGGGGAAGGTCTGGGCCGTGGGCATGAACTTCGCCTTCACCGTGATGGCCGGGGGCCTGATCGGGTGGGCGATCCAGGCGTTCTGGCTCAAGAACGCCGCCCCCTGGCCCATCCTGATCGGCCTGGGGTGCGGCATGCTCTCGGGGCTGGTCCAGTTCATCCGCGAGGCCAACAAGCTGAACCGCAAGGCCTGATTCGGGGGTGGCCCGCCGCTCCGCGGCGGTCTTCGTTACGAGACCCCCATCCCCGAAACTCCATGTCCACCGTCCATCCAGCTCCAAGGCGCCGCCGCGGAGCGGCGGGCCACCCAGGACCCCTCGCCAGCCGCCCCCAACTGACCTACTCTTGAACCCCCTTTCGTCGGGCTTTATCGCTCAGTGAAGGGGGTCACACCCGATGACCACCAGCCACGCTCAACCCACCGCTATCCGTACCGGCCCGCTGATGGCCCAGATCGTGGCCGCGTGCAGCCTGGGCGGGCTCATGGCGATCGGAGTCGGGCACGCCGCGAAGTGGGCTGGCGGCGACACCCAAACCATTGCTGTTGCATCGCTTACACCCATGATCCTGTGGGCCGTCGCGGGAGTCATCGGCGTCATGCTGCTGGGGGTGCTCACCCACAACCAGCCCGCCCGTCTGGCGATCGGCGTGCTCGCTTCCTCCACCGCCCGCATGCTCATCGCCCTGCTCGTGGGCGTCCTCCTGTTCTTCCTGATGTCCCTCGAGGGACGCTGCTTCTGGACGTCGTTCCTGCTGGCGGGGCTCTTCGCCCTGGTGGCGGAGACGACCTGGGCCATCCGCACCATCAACGCGTCCCGCCCGGGGACGCCCACCGGAGTCCGCTGATGTTCGCCTCCCTCACCCTTGCCGCCGAGAACCCGGTTGACCACGTCGTCAACCAGGCCCCCCACTACTCCTGGGCCGTCGGCGACCTCTTCGGCCTGCACGGCGTGTGGCTCTGGTCCGCCCACGTGGGCAACCTCATCCTCGCGGGCATCCTGACGCTGCTCTTGCTCGCCTTCGCGGCCCGCCGCATCCAGACCGGCGATGCCGCCCAGGGCACCGACCGCTACGTGACCAAGAACGCCTTCGCCCACATGATCGAGGTGATCTGCGTCTACCTGCGGGACAACACCGTCCGCCCGCTGCTGGGCGACCGCACCGACAAGTTCATGCCGTTCTTGTGGACGTTCTTCTTCTTCATCCTCATCAATAACCTGCTGGGCCTCACGCCCATCGCCGACTTCTTCCACCTCGTCGACAAGGCCTCAGGTCACCACTACCTCAGTGGCCTCCTGGGCGCGACGGCGACGCAGAACCTGTTCGTCACCGCGGCTCTCGCGCTGCTCGCCGCGATCCTCATCAACATCGCGGGCATGCGTGAGCTCGGCATCGGCGGCTACCTCGGCCACCTCACCGCGGGCACCAAGCTTCCCGTCGCGGCCCTGATGATTCCCATCGAGATCGTCGGCACGATCATCAAGCCGGTCGCGCTGGCCCTGCGTCTCTTCGCCAACATGACCGCGGGCCACATCCTGATGGCCGTGCTCTTCATGTTTGCAGTCAGCGGCATGGCCCTGCTCATCGGCCAAAAGGAAGTCGCGGGGCAGATCGTCCGCGACCCCTCCGCGGGCGGCGCGATCATGGGCTTCGTGATCACGGCCGCGTCGATCATCGGCGCGATCGCCATCTACTTCCTGGAGCTCTTCGTCGCCTTTCTCCAGGCCTTCGTGTTCATGTTCCTCACCACCGTGTTCATCTCCCAACTCAGCCATCATGGTGATCACGAGCACCATGAGGCCCACGGCCACGAGCACGCCCACGCGTGAATAACGGGTCCCACGCCGGCCCCTGCATTGCAAGCCGGCACCACAGGTTCCTCGTGATCGATTCAGAGAGGTAGAAGAATGAAGAAGTTCGCGAAGTACGGTCTCCTGGCCCTCGGCGCTCTTGCCGTCCTCCCCGTCGCCGCCATGGCGCAGGGCACGGCCACCAACCCCGCTGATCTCGCGGGCGCCACCAACACTGGCGGCGGCATCACCATCGGCCAGGGCCTCGCGGCCATCGGCGCGGGCCTCGCCGTGATCGGCGGCGCGCTGGGCATCGGCATGATCGGCAAGGGCGCGGTCGAGTCCATCGCCCGCCAGCCCGAGGCCGGCGGCCCCATCGGCACCAACATGATCCTCGCAGCCGCGCTCGTCGAAGGTGCGACGCTGTTCGCGATCGTCGTCGGCCTGCTGGTCGGCTTCGTCAAGTAAAACCGCGTGGGGAGGCCGGAAGGTCTCCCCCCGTTTTCCGTTCCGTTCCCCCTGCAACCCCGGAGCTCGCAATGAAGAGCCTGATGACCCGCCTCGCTACCGCCGCCGCCCTCTGCCTCGCGGCCACTTCCACGCTCGCTGCTGACGCCCCCGCCGGGAAGGCCGGCGTGGTGCCCAAGCTGCAGGAGGGCATCGTCCCGATGCTCGTCGCCATCGGCGTGTTCATCGTGGTGCTCGCGATCGCCAGCAAGCTGGTATGGCCCAAGATCCTCGGCGGCCTCCGCGACCGCGAGAACAAGATCCGCGAGGAGATCGAGGCGGCCGAGATGGCCCGCACGCAGGCGAAGGACGCCCTCGAGCAGTACCAGCAGTCCCTCGCCCAGGCCCGCGCCGAGGCACAGAAGATGATCGAGACCACCAAGGCCCAGCAGGCGACCCTCGCGGCCGAGCTGCGGGCCAAGGCCGACGCCGAGCTTTCGGCCATGCGCGACCGGGCGATGCGCGACATCGAGGCCGCCAAGCGGGCGGCGGTGTCGGAGATCTACAACCTCGGCACGACCGTTGCGATCGACGCCGCGAGCAAGATCCTCCGCCGCAACGTGAACAGCAACGACACTCAGCGCCTGGTGGAGGAGAGCCTCCAGCAGCTCCAGACCAGCGGCAAGGCCTGATCACACAGCTCCTCCTCTCTAGGTCCCATAGGACCTATACGACCCATAGGACCTATCCATGCCTTTGATCGACTCCCCACCCGACGCGACCGCACGCGTCTACGCCCGAAGCCTCTTCGACATGGCCAACAAGCACGGCGGCCAGGCGGAGATCGAGTCCACCGTGGCCGAGCTCGAGGACATCCTCGAGCTCGCCCGCCAGGATCAGAAGTTCAGCGAGTTCCTCTCTTCCCCTGCGATCGCCTCGACCGACCGCGAGCGTGCTCTCGAGAAGATCTTCAAGGGACGTGTCAGCGACCTCACCTATAAGTTCCTGCAGGTGCTCAATGAGAAGGGCCGCATCGGCCAGCTCCCCAGCATCGCCGCGGCCTTCGACCAGGAATCGCAGGAGAAGTTCGGGCGCGTCGAGGTCGACGTGTACACCGTCGAGCCCGTCGGTGCCGACCTGCTCCGCACGATGAAGGACCGCCTCGGTCAGGTCATGGGCAAGGAAGTTGTCCTCCACCCCTACACCGACGCGAACATGATCGGCGGCGTCAAGTTCCAGATCGGCGACCAGCTCATCGACGCCTCGCTCGCCACGCACCTCCGCAAGCTGAAGGATCAGCTCGACACCGAGGGGGGCGCGAACATCCGCGCGAAGATCAGCCGCATCGTGGAAGAGGGCGGCCGCTAAGCACCGCTCGCCACATCGCGCTTGAAACACCGAACCCGGGCCCATGCCCGGGTTTTTTCATGACCCACCTGGGCTGCTCGCGACCTATCCTCACTCCCCCATGCGAGCCGCGAACTGCGCGGGTTGCGTGGGCCGAAGGAGTGAGCCCGTGCCCAAGCAGACCATTCAGTCCGTCGATGTCTCCGGCAAGCGCGTCCTGACCCGCGTTGACTTCAACGTCCCCGTCGAGGACGGCCAGATCACCGACGACCGCCGCATCCGCGAGGCCCTGCCCACTATCAAGTCCATTACTGACCGCGGCGGGAAGGCCATCCTCATGTCGCACATGGGCCGCCCGGAGGGCCAGGGCTACGAGGCCGAGTTCTCCCTCGCCCTCGCCGCGAAGAAGCTCTCCGAGCTCCTCGGCAAGCCGGTTGCCTTCCCCTCTCAGGACTGCACCGATGCCGCCGCCGCGGGCGCCGTCGCCGCCATGAAGAACGGCGACGTTCTCCTCCTCGAGAACCTCCGCTTCCACAAGGGCGAGAAGAAGGGCGACGCTGCGTTCGCCGCCAAGCTCGCGGCCTACGGCGACGTCTACTGCAACGACGCTTTCGGCACCGCCCACCGCCCCGACGCCTCCATGGTCGCCGTGCCCAACGCCATGAAGGGCAAGCCCCGCGTCGCCGGCTTCCTCCTGGAGAAGGAGCTCAAGTTCCTCTCCGACTCGCTGGCCAACCCCGCCAAGCCCTTCGTGGTCGTCCTTGGCGGGGCCAAGGTCTCCGACAAGATGGGCGCCATCGACCACCTGCTGCCCAAGGCCTCCGCCATCGTCGTCGGCGGCGCCATGGCCTACACCTTCCTCGCCGCCATGGGCAAGAAGGTCGGCAAGTCCCGCGTCGAGACCAACCGCATCGCCGACGCCAAGAAGACCATCGACCTCGCGGCCCGCCTCAAGGCCGAGCTCCACCTCCCGGTCGACCACACGTGCTCCACCGAGTTCAGCGAGAACGCAGGCGACATCGAGGTCTTCGATGAAGAGATCAAAGACGGCTTCATGGGACTGGACATCGGCCCCAAGACCCAGACCAAGTACGCCCTGCTCCTCCGCAAGGCGAAGACCATCGTCTGGAACGGCCCCATGGGCGTCTTTGAGTTCCGCCCCTTCTCTCAGGGCACCCAGCAGGTCGCCAAGGCCATCGCCGATGCGACCAGCGCCGGCGCGATCAGCATCGTCGGCGGCGGCGACTCCGCGGCCGCGGTCGAGAAGTTCAACCTGGCCAGCAAGATGACCCACGTCTCCACCGGCGGCGGCGCGAGCCTCGAAATGCTCGAGGGCAAGAAGTTCGAGAGCGTGGAGCTGCTGGACTAAGAGGTTCGTTGGAATCGGCGCAACACCAAAGCCCAGGGATCATGATCCCTGGGCTTTTTTTCTGCGCCTCAGCGCATCAGCACGGGTTCCCGCCCAGCACGCGGAAGAACGCCTCGATGTCCTGGTCGGTTCCCGCATCGCCGTCGCCGTTGAAGTCCGACCCGCCCGCCCAGCAGGTGTCGCAGCACGAGCCGCCGATGCAGGCGAAGAACGCCTCGATGTCCTGATCCGTTCCCGCGTCGCCGTCGCCGTTGAAGTCGCTCGTGCCGCACGTTGGGCCGGACGGCACCCACGCCACTACGCGCATCGGGTCGATTCCGCCGCCGTCAACACGCATGCTCTTGATGGTGAGCGTGCCGTTGGGCTCGATCACCGCCGAGCACATGCCGCGCCCGCCGGTGGTGTCGCGGTCGGTGAAGAGCGCGAGGTCCATGCCGTTCACGCGCACGAAGTCGATGAACCCCAGCGAGCCCTGGCTGCCGACGTCGACGAAGTTGCCGGTGTAGGTCAGCATCCCCGTCTGCGGGTCAACCAGGTGCAGGCGGGCGGTGCCGTCGCTGCCGTGCCCCACCAGCGCGTAGTTCCCGCTCGGGGCGATCGCGACCTGCTTCGGCGAGCTGCCCGCGGAGGCGAAGGGCATCCCGGGCACGTCGGTCAGCACGCCGGTGGCCGCGTCGAAGTCGAAGCCGCTCACCACGTTCCCGCCCGAGATCCCGCCGCCGCTGTAGAGGCGGCGTCCGTCGGGGCTCATGCCCAGCCCGAGCGAGTAGCCGAACGTGTAGCCGGCGTTGCCCGACACCGAGAGCACGCCGTCGGGCGCGACCGCGATGCTGCGGATCGCCGAGCTCCCCTGCAGCGGCGAGTCGTTCGCGAACAGCCAGCGGCCGTCGGGCGTCTTGGCCAGCGAGGTGCAGAAGCTCCCCACATCGACCGTGCTGACGTGCGTGACCGCCGTGGTCTCCTCGTCGAACCGGTACGAGCGCACGCGGTTGGTGCCGCTGGTGTACGCCTCCGTCACGGCGAGCACTTCATCGCTCAGCCACACCACGTCCATCGGCGTGCTGGGCTCGGTGAAGGTCGTCACCTGCGAGAGCGTGGCGTCCTCGTGCACGCGCACGATCGTCACCTGCTCCTGCGCGAAGGAGGTCGCGTGCCCGATGGCGAGGTACTTGCCATTCGGCGAGAGCGCCGCCGAGTACGCGTTGGTGCCCGGGATCGAGGGCTCGCTGCTCAGCCGCTCGCCGATGACCAGGTCCTGCACCAGCGTGACGGTGCCGTCGGGGTTGATGCGCCAGCTGGTCACGCTGCCGCGCAGGTTGCCGTTGCAGGCGGCGAACACGGCCGGGCCGGCGGACTGGGCCAGGGCGGTGGGCGAGAGGGCGGCCGCGGCCGCGATGGAAAGGGCGCCCGCGATGGACAGGGTGCAACGCATCATCAACTCCAGTATGCCCCGGTTCCAGGGCCGCTGCCCGGTACGTGCGGGGGCCGCGTCCGGTTGCCGGCGGCACCGCTGAAGTGCACCGGCGTGCCGACCAGCCGCCACCCCCGCACCCCCGCACCCCCGCACCCCCGCACCCCCGCGTGCGACCGCAGCGGTCAGCTCTTCATGTTCACGAACTGCAGCGGCAGCTCCACCCCGGGGATGCCCGCCCGGCACATGCCCATCACCGCCTGGAGGTCGTCGATCTGCTTGCCCGTCACCCGCAGCTCGTCCTCCTGGATCGACGCCGTGACCTTGAGCTTGCTCTCCTTGATCGCCTTCTGGATGGCCTTGGCGGCGTCCGTGGGGATCCCGTCCCTGAGCTTGACCTCGCACTTGGCCTTGCCCGCCACCGTCGGCTCGATCTCCCCCCACTCAAAGCTCCGCACGTCCAGCCCCCGCTTCACCGCCGCGGACTGGAACATCTCGCGGATCCCCTTCACCTTGCCGTCGTCGTCACCGACGACCTTGAGCTTCTTCTCCTTCCGGTCCACCGTCAGCTCATAGGCCGTCCCGCGGTAATCAAACCGCGCCGCGACCGCCTTCAGCGTGTTGTTGATCGCGTTGTCGAGCTCGGCAAAGTTCAGGCGCGAGACGATGTCAAAGCTGGGCATAGTGAGGCAATAGTACGGCAGTGTCCCGCCGAGATGTCCTCATCCCGGTGCTCGCTCCGACCCTCAGCAGTTGCCGCCGCCGAGCACCCGGAAGAACGACTCGATGTCCGCATCGGTCCCGGTGTCGCCGTCGGCATTGAAGTCGGCACCGCCCGCATAGCAGGAGGGGCAGCAGTTCCCGCCGATGCAGGCGAAGAACGCCTCGATATCGGCGTCTGTGCCGATATCGCCGTCGCCGTTGAAGTCGGCTGTGCCGCACGCCGGCGCAATGACCGTCAGAACGGCCGGCTGGCTGGTGCGGCTGCCGCAGACGTTGCTCACCACGAGCGTGTAGCTGCCCTGATCTCCCTCTTGCACGGGGTTGAAGTTCAGTGTGAAGTTGGTGGCGCCCGTGATCCGGCCGGTGTTGTTCAACATCGCGCCGTTCTTGAACCACTGGTAGGTGCGGGGAAAAGCGCCGGTGGAATAGGCGGAGATGCTGACCGCCTGTCCGATCGTCGCCTGAAGGTTCTGCGGGTGCTGGGTGAAGCTGGGGCACTCGGTCACTTCGATCACCGCGGCGGAGCTGGTCACCACGCCGCAGGGGGCCTGAAGCTCGACGGTGTATGAGCCCGCGTCGGCGGGCAGCACGCCGCTGATGGTGAGAGAGTTGGTGGTCGCGCCCGAGATCCGGGCGCCGTTTGTCAGGACCGCCGTGCCCTTTTTCCAGCGGTAGCCCGTGGGCGCCTGGCCGGAATGCTGCACGGTGAGCGTGAGCGTGTCTCCCTCATCGAGGGCGGCGCCCGCGGGGTGCTGGGCGATGCTGGTGGCCGCGAAGGCGGTGCCGCAGGTGTTTGCAGTCCCGTCCAGGTAGGTCCGCATCGCGGTGATCACCCGCGTGCCGAACGTCATCCTCATGTTGCTCATGCCGCCGCTGCACAGGTGGCAGTAGCTCATGATGGTGCCGCTTGTCGCCTGCGAACAGTCGTTGTTGCCGCAGCCGTCGATGATGGGGTTGTACGAGTTGACGTCGTGCGTGTGGCCGCTGCCCAGGTTGTGGCCCATTTCGTGAGCCACCACCATCAGGTCCCAGTTGGACGCGCTGTGGTGCATGATGGGATAAGGAAAGAACCCGGTCATGTTGGCCGACACCCCATAACCGTTGCTCGAGCACGCGGCCCGCAGGTACGCGATCCCGCCGCCCAGCGATCGTGCGGACAGCAGGTGCGCGAGGTTGCGGCTCACGCTCTGCATGTTGTTGTTCCAGTACGAGCGGAACTGCGGCAACTGCTGGCTGTTGTTGGTCTGCGTGTAAGGATCGGTCGTGGTCCATGTGCGGAGGTAGCCCAGTTCCATCGCGACGTTCATGTCGCGCTGGTAGATCTCCGACACGGCCCCTAGCAGCGAGGTGGCGTAGACCTGCGCGGACGCTGCGTTGCCGCCGAAGAGGTTGGCCGTGAACTCCTGGTCGCAGTCGATGGCGATGCGGTAGCGCTTGCAGGTGTACACACGCGGCTCGTAGGTGGCTTCGCCGATCGAGGCGGGCGCCTGCTCACCCTCGGGAAGGATGCCGCCTCCGCAACCCGGCATGTCAAACTGGATCCCCGCGCCGGCGGGGCTGGCGAGGTCGTAGGCGACCGTGGGCCAACGGCCTGACGGGCCGCTGGAGATGATGAAATGGCCGTGGCTGCACTGCACGAAGCCGCTGCTGCCATGGGGCGTGAGCGCCAGGAACACGCGCGAGTCCGGTTCGCCTTCCACTGTGCCGCGCCACAACTGCACCTCGGGGCGCGCCAGCTCGACTTCGCCCGCCTCGGTGCGATCGACAAACTTGGCGTCGGGCGCGAAGAGTTCCATCCTGGTGAGGCTCACGTCCGCGGCCTTTCCGGCGCCCAGCACGAAGCCGTCGAACTCAACCGCGACCGCCGGCGCGAGCCGCTCGTAGGCATCCTGGTCGAGAGCCAGGGTGGCCACGCCCCGCTCATCCTCAGCCATCAGCCGCAGGGGCGAGGGCTCGCCGGCGTGGGCCGTGAGTGCCATAGTGAACCCAATGAACAACGCCGCGGCCGGAACAAACGTGTGCGCCACCCCTGGCTCCTTGTCTGCGTGAGTCAGAAACCGCCTGAAGTCAGCCCGTGAGAAACGGGCCAAGAGAACAGCCATTGCAGCATACAGCACGCCGCAAGGGGCGGTACGCCACGCCCGGGGGGGCGGATCCCTCATGAGACCAGAGTCTTCGGTCGGGGTCCATTGGTCCGGACTCCCTTCCAGGGCCGGATCTCCACGGGTCCTCATCAAACATCGCGCAACTCCGCCCGCTCCGCAAACTCCGCGGTGAAGGCCATTGTCCTGGCCCGAGAACCTCAGCAGGCGCCGCCGCCCAGCACGCGGAAGAAGGCCTCGATGTCCTGATCGGTCGCGGTGTCGCCGTCCGCGTTGAAGTCCGCCCCGCCCCCGAAGCAGGTGGGGCAGCAGTTGCCGCCGATGCACGCGAAGAACGCCTCGATGTCCTGGTCCGTGCCCGCGTCGCCGTCGCCGTTGAAGTCCGATGTGCCGCACACGGGCGTGGGCGCCACGCCGGTGTCGAAGGCCATCAGGTAGCCGTGCCCGGCGATTCGCTTGTAGCCGGTCACATACAGGCGCGTGCCGTCGGGGCTCACCGCGGCCTTGTGCAGTTCGATCAGGTCATCAGGCAGCCGCGGGAACTCGTACTGCCACGCGATCGATCCGTCGCCCGTGCGCAGCGCCACCACCCGCCCGGGGCAGGCCGTGTCGGGATAGCCGATGCATGGCCCAAAGGTCAGGTACATCATGAAGTGGTCGGGGGAGAACGCGGGCTGGTTGACGTAGTTGCCGCTGCCGATGGGGCCGATCTGCCACACCACCGATCCGTCGGGCCGGAGCTTGTCATAGCGGTACCAGCCGTGGCGCAGGTACACCGAGCCGTCGGTATCGGTGCTCGTCCACGAGGAGCCGTAGTTCCACAGCGGGTTCTCGTCGGGGTCGCGTGCGAGCTGCTGCGTGATGACGCCACCGGTGGGGTAGTGGATGCCCACGTAGTCGGCGCCGCTCTGGATGTTCTCCCAACGCACCTGGCCGTTCAGGTCGATGGCCACCACACCGCCCGCCCCGCCCCACGGTGCGTTGGGCGCGGGGATCGTTCCCGCCCGCACATAGAACCGGCCCGTGTCGTCGGTCCGGTCGTTGATGTTGATGGACGCGCTCTTGAACCCCTGGACCACCCAGCGGGTCCAGCCGTCCTCGTGGATCGAGAACGCCGGTCCGGGCGCGTTGTAGCCGCCCGAGCACGTGCCGTAGATGTTCCCGTCGGGCCCCACGATCGGCCCCGCCTCCGGCCAGGCGCAGCGCGTGGGCAGGCCCGTCCACCAGACCTGCTCGTTGTTCGCGGTCAGCCGCACGAACCCCTGCACCCAGAAGGGGTCCTCGGCGGTGCGGGTGTTGACGTACTCGGTGGTGAAGATCGCGCCGTCGGGGCGGATGGCCACCGGCCCGTCCGTGTTGTCCCGCCACCAGCGGAGTTCGCCCTCCCGGGTGTAGGACCACAGGCCGCGGTTGGGCCAGTAGACGTTGCCCTGCGGGTCCACGGCGGGGAAGGTGCCGTAGGCGTAGGGGTCGGTCAGGACGCGGGTCCAGAGGAGCTCGCCGGGGTCGGCGTCCGCGACGCCGGCCGCGGCGGCCACCAGCAGGGCGGGCACGAGCGTCTTCAGGGCGCGGGTGCATTCGGGTGTGGGCATGGATCGGCTCCGGGGCAGTGGTCAATCCCAGCCACCATCATGCGCCGTCCTCGCCGGAACACGATCATCACTTGGCTCACCGTTGTCAAAAACGAGCAGGGGCCCGCAGACCGGGCCCTGCTCACCTGGCACGGTGAACGATCAGCAGGGGTTGCCGCCGATCACCCGGAAGAAGCCTTCGATGTCCTGATCGGTGCCCGAGTCGCCGTCGAGGTTGAAGTCGCTGCGGCCGGGGAAGCACCGGGGACAGCAGTGGCCGCCGATGCAAGCGAAGAACGCCTCGATGTCCGCGTCAACGAACTCGCCATCGCCGTCGTAGTCCTGCGGGCAGGGCTCGAGCGTGGGCACCGGGATCCCCGGCACGGTCAGCGCCGGCCCGGCGGTCCCGGGCTTGAACAACTCCAGCCGCCCGCTGCCCGTGCCCGGCGGCACGTTGCTGGTGAAGCCGATCGAGTACGTCGTGCCCCAGCGCAGGGCGTTGGCGTTGGGGTTCGTGGCGAAGGGCGTGGTCGCGAAGCTCATCTCGCCGTTGCTGCGGGCCGCGCTCCAGGGCATGTTGCTGTAAGGCTCGCCGGAGTGGTACAGCGGGTGGCGGAAGCTGTACTCGGTCACCTCGCCCACGTCGTGCATCGGGATGATGAACGCCCCCGCGCTGCGGTCGGAGTTGAGATTGAACAGGGCGTACTCGTAGCGCCAGCGCCCGGGCGAGAGCTCCGTCACCCGAGCCGCCACGTAGAACCGCGAGCGGATGAACGTCCCCGGGAACTCGGGGCTGGGGTTCACGAAGTCGTCGTGATCGACCGTCACCACCGTCACCTCGGGGTCGATCTGCCGCCACCGCTCCAGCATGGGCACCCCGATGGCGCTCCCGCCCGCCCCCGTGCCGCCGATCAGCGTCGGGTTGCTGACCCCGCCGTTGATGCCGACCTCCTGGCTGCTCGCGTTGTTCATCGCGTTGACGCCAACCGTCTGCCCCGGGCGCACGTGCTGGGCGTCGTCGGGCAGCAGGGTGACGTTCTCGACGAAGAAGCGCGTGCCGGCGGGCTGCGCGGTCACATCGGCCGTGGGCACCTGGAGCCGCCCGCGCGTGATGCTGTCGCCGATGCTGGTGCCGGCGCCGCCCAGGGTGTCGCCTCGCGTGGCGTTGCACATCGAGCGCGGCCCGAGCAGCCCCTGGCTGCCGTTGAAGCCGCTGCCGTAGGTGTCGGCACAGTTAACGTTCATCATGCCGCTGCCGGCGCTGCCCGCGCATGCCCCGCAGCTCACGGTATTGCCGTTGATGGGCAGTCCCACGCGCTTGGCCCACGACTGCCCCACCTGCTCCAGGCGCGAGTACGTACCGCCGCCGGGGCTGGTGAACGTCTTGAGGCGGTACATGTTCTGGCCGATGAGCGGGCGGATCGCGCCCGAGGACACGATCGCCGGCTGGTCGCCCTTGTTGCACGTCACCGAGCCCACCGCGTAAGCGGTGATGGTGCCCGTGGGATCGGTCCCATAGCGAGCAACATCCACCATGGACGACGACACCATGTCGGGGCCGATCGCCTGCCCCAGCGACGCGCCGCACACCGTCGAGAGGACGACCAGAGCCGCCACGCGGCCAGCCTGCATGCTCATGACATTCACTCCTGCGGGAGAGACCACGACCACGAATGCAACAACCACGCGCGCCGCGAACGACGCAACCCCAAGGACCCGCTGGGCAACAGGCTACCGCCCTCACGATCCTGCCGCAACAAGAAATGAAAAGAGCCCGGGGCTGATCCCCGGGCTCCTGCGGTCAGATCTGGATCAAAGGCGGATCAGCAGGGGCTGCCGCCCAGGACGCGGAAGAAGGCCTCGATGTCCTGATCGGTGCCGATGTCCCCGTCACCGTTGAAGTCGGCGCCGCCCTCCCAGCAGCTCGGGCAGCAGTTGCCGCCAAGGCAGGCGAAGAAGGCCTCGATGTCCTGATCGGTGCCGCTATCGCCGTCGCCGTTGAAGTCCTGCGGGCCGCAGGTGGCAGGGGGAGTGGGCACGGGCAGGCCGGCGACCGTGATTGAGGGGATCGTGCCGGGCTTGAACAGGCCCAGCTCGGCGGTGCCGTTTACGGGGGCCACGTCGGTGGTGAAGCCGAAGTTGTACAGCGTGGCCCAGCGGATCGCGTTCGCGTTCGCGTTGGTCGCGTAGGGCTCGGTGGAGAAGGTCAGCGTGGTGCCGCTCTTGCTCATCGTCCAGTTCGCGTTGCTGTAGGGCTCGCCGGAGTGGTACTTGGGGGCCCGGAAGAAGTAGTCGGACACCGTCGCGCCCGCCGGGACGTTGAAGCTCAGCGTGCCCGCGCCCCGGTCGCTGTTGTGGTTGTACACCGCGTATTCATACCGCCACAGGCCGTTGCCCAGGCTGGTGGCCTTTCCCGCCACCCAGAATCGCGAGCGGATGAACGTGCCGGGGAACGCCGGGTTGCCGTTGCCGTCGCGGAAGCCGGTGCTGGGGTTCTCGGTGTCGTCGTGGTCCGCGGTCACCAGGGTGACCGTGCTGTCCGCGGCCTTCCACGCGAAGATGCCGGGCTGCTGCGTCATAGTGTTGCCGACGAAGGTCGGCGTACCGCCCATGCTGCCGGCGCTCAGCTCACGGTAGCTGGCATTGTTGAGCGCATTGGTCGCGACAGTCTGGCCGGGGCGGACGAACTGGGCGTCATCGGCCGTGACATAGAAGGCGTCGGCAAAGAACCGTGTGCCCGCGGGCTGCGCCGTCACGTCCGCGGTGGGCACCTGCAGACGCATCTTGGTGGTAGCGTCCCCGGTGCCGTTGTTGCGGACAAAGGGGGACGTGCCGAGCGTCGGGTGCACGATGCTCTTGGCTCCGAGGTACGTGTGCGTGCCGTTGAGGCTGGCGCCATACGTGTCGGAGCAGTTCACGCCGATGGCGTCGCTCCCAAAGTTCTGGTAGCTCTGCGTGCTCGGGCGCCAGACGTTGCTCGTGATGCACGTGCCGCACCCGGACGAGTTCGTGGACAGGAAGCCGTGCTTCAGCCAGCTCTGGCCGAGCTGCTCGAAGCGCTGGTAAGTCCCCCCGCCCGGGGCCGTGTAGGACTTGAGCCGGTAGATGTTCTGGCTGATGACCGGGTGACGGGTGGTGTCGTAGTCCGGCAGGTAGTTGCTGTTGTCGATCCACAGCACGGGGTAGTCGCCGGGATTACAGGACGTCGTCCCGACGGAGTACGCGGTGACCGTGCCGTCCACGCTGGTGCCGTGGCGCAGCATGTCGGGGATCACGGCCGTGATGACGTCGGGGCCCAGGACCGGCGTGGGGGCGCCCTGGTGCTGCACGGTGAGCACGAACGCGCCGGTGGCAAGGCTGGCGCCGGCGACTCGCACGTAGTACGTCGTGCCCGAGGTGACCGAGAGCGTCACGCGGGATTGCGAGCCGCAGGCGTTGTCGTTGCAGGCCAGCGTCGTCGTCGCCGCGCAGGAGGCCTTGACCGCGATCACGCTGTTGTAGGTGGTGCCGGTGCAGGTGCTGAGAGTGAGCAGGCCGTTGGACGGGGCGATCACGCGGTACCACACGTCGGGCGTGTTCGTCGAACTGCCGCAGCTTCCGGCGGCGTTGTCGACCGTGGCGCCGGCGGTGGTCCCCTCGACCGACTTGGTCTCACCCACGGCGAGGTTGATCAGCTCGGCGCTGGCGCAGTTGTTGTTCGCGGGCTGCGCGAGCGCGCCCGAGGCAAGACACAATGCGGCAATCGCCGCGGGACGGCTCAGACGGACCATGATTGAAGCTCCTGCAAGTCAGACCAGACCGGGAACAGTGACGCTGACCCCCGCGACCCGCTGGGACCTAGGGTAATCAGCAGCATCATCCGCTGCAATGAGAAGAGAAGTTCCCCGGCTGGGCCCAAGTTCGCGGTTCGGACGCCCTTGTTCGGTGTTTGCTCCCCCCGTTCAGGGCCCGCGCTATCTTGGGAAGGTCGCACGGAGCCGCCGGAGCAGGGCCGAAAGCGGAAGGGTGTTGAGAACCTCCGCCTTCGACAGCCACCCGCGCCGGCCCTGCTGCACGCCATAGCGCATGAACTCAAGCTCGCGGGTGCTGTGAGCATCGGTGTTGATCAGGAGCGGGATGCCCAGTCCTCGTGCCTGCATCGCGAGTTCATCGTCAATATCGAGACGGTCCGGGCTGGAGTTGATCTCCAGGAGCTTCCCGTGCTGCTTTACCGCCTTCAGGACGCGGTCGACATCGAACTCGTAGCCGGGGCGCTTGAGCAGCAGCCGCCCCGTCATGTGCCCGATGCACGTGAGGTAAGGGTTGCTCACCGCCCGCAGCAGCCGGGCTGTTTGCTGCTCCTTGTCGAGCCCGAATCGCGAATGGATGGAGCCGATGACGATGTCGAGCGTCGCGAGCGTCTCATCGGAGAAGTCGAGCGAGCCGTCGGCAAGTATGTCGACCTCGGAGCCCTTGAGCACTCTGAAACCCTTGAGCCGACGGTTCATCGCGTCGATCTGTCGGGCCTGCTCGGCCAATCGCTTCTCGTCCAATCCGCGGGTGATTTTGAGGCTCTTGGAGTGGTCGGTGATGCAGAGGTATGAGTACCCCTTGGCTCTCGCGGCGGCGACCATCTCCGACAGCGTGTTCGCGCCGTCGCTGGCCGTGGTGTGGCAGTGGAGATCGCCGCGGATGTCGGCGAGCTCGATGAGCTGGGGCAATGAGCCGTCCGCCGCGGCAGCAACCTCGCCGCGCCCCTCCCGGAACTCGGGAGGAATCCATCCCAGGCCCCTCACTTCGTACCACTCGTCCTCGGTTGCGGCGGGCGCGAAGCGCTTCCGCCCCACTACTCGCCGCACCTCCGCCAGGTGGGCGGATGATCCTGTTTCCTCAGCAAGCGCGTCGCCCCAGTCGCCCTCGCCTGCTCTCCGAACACGCAACTCCGGGCCGGCCGCCAGCCGTGCTGTCACCAGGTTTGGCTTCGCACGCTCGACCCGTGACAGCCCTGCATGGGCCTGCAGAGCCTCGACCAACGCCTCCGCCGTTGCGCACTCCACGACATACGCGAGCGCCCCAACCGTCTCAACGCCACGCCGCACCTCGCCCGCGACTTCGACGCGTCTGACGTCCCGCCCGCCGGCGATCACACGCTCGAAGGTCCCGCTCAGGTACTCCGCGTCGGCCCAAAGCACCTCCTGCGCCCCCGTCAGCCACCGTCGTAGCTGGAATGCAAACTTAGGGTGCACTCCCGAGAGCGCTTCATTGTCCTCCAAGGCTCGTGCCAGCTCCTCGACGCTGCCGACCTTCAGCTCTTCAACGATTCGGCGGGCCTCTCGCAGCGGCACCCCGGCGGCGGCCGCCACCTCCACCGCCACCTTCGACTCCCCGCCACCGAGCCGCTCGGCGGTCTTGAGCCCGCCGGTCTTGATGATCTCGCGGATCGCGCTGGCGATGCTCTTGCCGACGCCCGGCACACTCCGCAGGTCCTCGCCCGCCGTGACCATGCGGGCCACATTCGCCGGGTAGCTCCGAAGGGACGCGGCCGCGTTGCGGTACGCCCGCAGCTTGTAGCGGTCGGCCCCCTGCTCGCGCAGCAGCACCGCCAGCTGCTCCAGCCGGGCCGCCACATCCGAGTTGGTCAGTTCCGCCGCGATGCCTTCATCATGCGTGCATCACCCGGGGTTGGCCACCGTTATACTGAGAGCCGATGCACTCCCCGTGGCCCATCTTCCTGGCCCCGCTGCTGGCGATCCTGCTGGCGCTGACCGGGACACTCCGCGCCACCGGTGGTGTGCTGGTGATCCCCCACCATCACGACCACCACCGCCAGCACAGTGGCGGGGAGCACCATCATGACCGCCTGCACGCCCACACCCATGACCACAGGGACGGCGGGGATCACCATCATCACCCGTGCGCGGCGCTGCTGTCGTGCACGCAAGACGGAGAACCGCCGCACACTCCGCCGCACGTGCACCTCTCGGACGCTGATCCAATCCTGAGCCGCGCCTGCATCGATGCCGCGGCGTTGGGCCAGAGTGACTTTGGCATTGACATGACGCTCCCGGAGGGCGTGCCCGCGCACGTCTGCTTCTATGTGAGCCCGCAAGCGGAGCGGTCGGCCCCCTCTCGGGCACACGGGGCCTCGAGCCTGTTGCGAACAACGCGCCTGCAGGTCTAGCGGCGCGACACTGCGCGCACGATGAACCAGCCTGGGCGCGATCGCTTCGCCCGCCACCTCCTCAACAACGCGTCGAGTCTCTTCCAAGCATGGAGTCCCTTCCATGACGCCACTTCGTTGCGTCACGTTCGTGCCGCTCGTTACCCTGGTGACGCTCGCCGGCTGCCGGCGTGAAGCTGAGCCCGCGTCCGCACCGGCGACTCAGCACGCCCCCGCGCCAACGAACCGCGTGGACATCCCAGCGTCTGTCCGGCAGAACCTGGGCATTACCTTCGCGAAGGTCCAGAAGCGGGCAGTGGGCCGCACGCTCCGCATACCCGGGAGCTTCGAGGCCCTGCCAACTGCACGCCAGGAGCACCGCGCCCCCGCCCCCGGGCGTGTGCAGCTGCTGGTCAACCCGGCGGCGACGGTGGACTCCGGCACCCCGCTGTACCGCCTCGATACGCCGCGTCTGCGCGAGCTGCAGGAGCGGCTGGCGGAGGCGATCGCGGCCACGTCGCTGGCCACTGCCGGCCTTGATGCCATGGGCCCGTTACGGCAGGCCCACGAGGTGCACGAGCAGAACCTCCGCACCGCCGAGCAGATGTGGGCCGCGCGGGTAGCCAAGCTCGAGGAACTCCGGGCCGCGGGCGCGGGGAGTGGCGCCAACATCGCCGAGGCGCAGGCCGCGCTCGCCGCAGCCCGCGCCGACATCAGCGAGGCCCACGAGAAGCACGCGGAGCTGGACGCCCAGGAGGGCAAGCTACGGGCGGAGCAGAGCGCGGCCACGCTGCGCGTCGAGCTCACGCTGTCCTCGCTCGCATCCCTCACCGGGGTTCCGGTCGGGGAGTTGCAGGGGCTTGCGGGCGGCGGAGCGCCGTCCTGGCGCACGCTGAGCATCGTCGAAGTCCGCGCCACGGCGCCGGGGGCAGTGGAGAACATCGCGGTCTCCAACGGGTCGTGGGTTGACGCCACCGCGCCGGTGCTGAGCGTCGTGGACCCGACGCGTGTGCTGTTTCGGGCTCATGCCCCGCAGGCTGACCTCCGACGCATCACGCCGGGCATGCCCGCGGTCATCGTGCCGCCGATTGGGGACCCGGCTTCCGCGGCGGCTCCCCTCCGGGGAACCCTCGCTATCGCTCCGGTTGCAGACCCGCAGCAGCGGTCGATCGATCTGCTTGTCACTCCCTCATCGCCCATCCCCTGGGCCCGGGCCGGCGTCTCCGGCTTCCTTGAGCTCACGCCTCAGGACGAGGGCAGTAACAGCCAACTCGCAGTACCTGTGCAGGCGGTCGCGCGCGACGGACTTACCCCGATCATCTTCCGGCGCGATCCGAAGAACCCGGACCGCGTCATGCGGCTAGAGGCAGACCTCGGCGAGGACGACGGCCGCTTCGTGGTCGTCAACAGCGGCGTTCGCGAGGGTGACGAGGTCGTGGTCGACGGCGTGTACCAGCTCATGGTGGCGACCAGCGGCACCGCGCAGAAGGGCGGCCACTTCCACGCCGACGGGACCTTCCACGAGGGCGAGGACTAAGCCCTCATGCTCAAGCACCTCATTGCTTTCTCGCTCCGCCACTCCGGCGTGGTCCTGCTGCTGGGGGTTCTGCTGTTGGGGTACGCCTTGTGGCAGCTGCCGCGCACGCCGGTGGATGTGTTCCCGGAGCTCAACGCGCCGACGGTCGTGGTCCTCACCGAGGCGGGCGGGCTCGCCGCCGACGAAGTAGAGCAGTACGTCACCTTCCCCATCGAGACGAGCGTCAACGGATTGCCCGGCGTCCGACGCGTCCGCAGCGCCAGCGCCATCTCCCTTTCCCTGGTGTGGGTCGAGTTCGACTGGGGCACCGACATCTACCGCGCACGCCAGTTCGTGAGCGAGCGCCTCGCCGGTGTCCGCGAGTCGCTCCCCCCCGAGGCCCACTCCGAGATCACACCCGTCACTTCCATCACTGGTGAGTTCATGCTGCTCGCGGTGTCCTCGCCCGACGGCACCGTCTCGCCGCTGGACCTCCGCGCGTACGCCGAGTTTGACCTTCGCAACCGCCTGCTCGCGGTGCCGGGCGTCGCCCAGGTCTCCGCGATCGGCGGCGAACTTCCCGAGTACCAGGTCAACGTCCGTCAGGACCGGCTCGCCCTCTACAACCTCACGGTGCAGGACGTTGCCGAGGCCGCGAAGAACGCCCACAGCACCGCCAGCGCCGGTTACCTGCCCAACGTTGACAGGCAGGAGCTGCCCCTCCGCCAGACGGCCCGCGTGCGTTCCGTGCGCGACATCGAGTCCACCATCGTGTCATTTCACCAGGGCGTCCCGGTCACGATGGGGCAAGTCGCCGATGTAGCCCTGGGCCCTGCCCCCAAGCGTGGCACGGCCTCCAGCGACGCACGCCCCGCGGTGGTCCTCACGCTCCAGAAGAGCCCCGGCACCAACACGCTCGCGCTCACCCGGCAAATCGACGAGGCGCTCGCCCAGCTCGCCCCCAGCGTGCCCAGGGGCATCTCGCTCAACCCCCACGCGTTCCGCCAGGCCGACTTCATCGAGCGCTCGGTGAGCAACGTCGTGCACGTTCTGCGGGACGCCACCATCATCGTCGCGGTCATTCTCGTGCTGTTCCTGCTGAACGTCCGCACGACGATCATCACGCTCACGGCCCTGCCCCTCTCGCTTGCGGTGGCGCTGCTGGCCATGCGCGGACTGGGCCTCTCGCTCAACGTGATGACGCTGGGCGGCCTCGCCGTGGCCATCGGCGTCCTTGTGGACGACGCCATCATCGACGTCGAGAACGTCTACCGCCGCCTGCGCCTCAACGCCGCGCTGCCCGCGGGCGAACGCCGGCCGGTCAACGACGTGGTGTTCGACGCCAGCAACGAGATCCGCCCCTCGATGGTGTTCGCCACCGTGATCATCGTGATTGTCTTCGTGCCCCTGCTCTTCCTGGAGGGGCTCGAGGGCCGCTTCTTCCAGCCCCTGGGCGTGACCTACATCATCTCGATCCTCGCCTCGCTCTTCGTGGCCCTCACCGTCACACCCGCCCTCTGCGGCCTGCTCTTGCGTGGGAAGCTCGCCTCCGGAGACGCCCGGCACGAACTCGGGGAGGGCTTCCTGGTCCGCTGGCTGAAGCGCGGCTACGAGCCCCTGCTCCGCGCCTCGATCCGGCGTCGGGGCGTGGTCCTCACCGCGGCGGTCCTCTCGACGGCGGCCGCACTCCTGCTGGGCCGCACCTTCGGCACCGCCTTCCTCCCCGAGTTCAACGAGGGCTCGCTGACGCTGTTCCTGATGTCCCCACCCGGCACCTCGCTGGAGGAATCGAACCGAATCGCCTCCGGCGTCGAGCGCCGCCTGGTCGGCATCGAGGGCGTCCGCACCGTCACCCGGCGCACGGGGCGAGCGGAACGCGACGAGCACGCCGAGCCCGTCAGCAGCTCGGAGATCGACATCGCCCTGCTGCCCGGGGCCGACAAGGACGCCGTCCGCGAGCACATCGCCGGCTTCGCCGGCTCCATCCCCGGCGTTACCGTTGCCATTGGCCAGCCCATCGAGCACCGGCTCTCGCACATTCTCTCCGGCACCCCCGCGGCCATCGCCATCAACGTCTACGGCGAAGACCTCGCCACCCTCCGCACGCTCGCGCGGCAGATCGAGGCCGAGCTCCGCATGCTGCCGGGGGCTCGCGACGTCACGGCAAACCGCGAGGTGATGATCACCTCCCTCACGATCAGCTATCGCCCGCACGACCTCGCGGCCGCGGGGCTGACTCCGGGCGAAGCCGCGGCGCAGGTGGAGGCGGCGCTCGCTGGCGTTCACGTGGCCGAGGTGAACCAGGGCGTGCGACGCTATGACCTGACCGTGCGCCTCTCGCCCGATCAGAGGGAGAGCGTGGAGCAGGTGCAGGGGCTGCTCCTGCGCAACCGCGCGGGCGCGACCGTGCGGCTGTCGGAGGTCGCAGAAATCTACCCCCAGCGCACCAGTAACCTGATCGCCAGGGAGTCGGCCCAGCGCAAGGCCGTGGTTTCCTGCAACATCGCGCCGGGGTACAACCTTGGCGACCTCATCACGGCCGTGCGTGCCCGCGTGGAGCCGATCGTTCAGCGGGCGGGCTACACCGTGCACTTCGGCGGGCAGTTCGAGGCCCAGCAGTCCGCCAGCCGCACGCTGCTCGTCGCGGGGGCGGGCGTGGCGCTCGCGATGCTCCTGCTGCTCCAGCTCTCAACCGGTTCGCTCCGCGCGGCGCTGCTGGTCATGATCAACCTGCCGCTGGCCATCATCGGCGGGCTGCTCGCGATCTACTTCACGCAGACGCCCGGCGGGCTCGCGGGCGTGTGGCACAACTCGCTCGCGCTGCTGGGCCTCTCCTCCCGCCCTTATCTGCCGCCGGTCATCTCGATTGCCAGCATGGTGGGCTTCATCACGCTCTTCGGAATCGCCGTGCGCAATGGCATCCTGCTGGTCAACCATTATCAGCATCTCATGCAGCACGAAGGCAAGCCACTGGCCGAGGCCGTGGTGCAGGGCTCGATGGAGCGCCTTGTCCCCATCCTCATGACCGCGCTCGCCGCGGCGTTGGGGCTGGTTCCGCTCGCACTCGCCGCAGGTCGCCCCGGGAGCGAGCTACTCGCACCGCTCGCCCTCGTCGTGCTCGGCGGCCTGCTCACATCGACGTTCCTCAACCTGGTCGTCGTGCCCGCGGGGTACGCCCTCATCTTCGGCCCTGACACCGGGGCTATCTCCAACAACGAATCCATGCTCGGGCGCGTAACCCGGGCCTTCCGCAGGCGTCCAACCAGCACCAGTACCGGAGACTGAACCATGAGACTCGCCCTGGCCACTCTCGCCGCATCCACCCTGCTCCTCACCGGCTGCAAGGACAAGTCGCCGCCTGCGAACACCACGCCCGCCCCGCAGGGCAGCAACACCGCCCCCAAGCACGACCACCCGCATGATGACGGCCACGACCACGGAAAGGCCGCGGTCGAGCTTGGCTCCGCGTCGATCGGACCTTACACGGTGCGTGCATCGCGCGAACAGGGCGAGCTCAAGGCGGGCAGCGATGCTCCGATCGACCTGTGGGTCACGGGCGACCCGGCGCCCGCGGCCGTGCGATTCTGGATCGGCTCCCAGGATGCCGCCGGGTCGGTGAAGGCGAAGGCCGAGATCGAGGACGCCAAGGACCCCACGCACTGGCACACCCACGCCGAGGTCCCCGACCCCCTGCCCGCGGGTGCGCAGCTCTGGGTGGAGATCGAGGACGGCAAGGGGGTGAAGCATCTCGGCGCGTTCGACCTGAAGCGTTGAGCAGGGCCTGCCCGCTCTCAGTGTCGCTCAATACTCCAAAGCCACGCCCCCGAACGCCCGATATCGTCCCTCACGATGTCACTCTCCACCACGTGCCCCAATGTCCGGCGGATCGGTGTGCTCACTGGCGGCGGGGACTGCCCCGGCCTCAACGCCGTCATCCGCGCCGTCGCCAAGGACGCCCTCAACTGCGGCGTCGAGGTTGTGGGCATCGAGGACGGGTTCCTCGGCCTCATTGAGAACCGGGTGCGACCGCTCACCGACACCGACCTGTCGGGCATCCTCACCATGGGCGGGACGATCCTGGGCAGCAACAACAAGAGCAACCCCGAAAAGCACGCGGTGGGCCGCAACACTGACGGCTCCCTCATTTACAAGAACGTGATGGACGAGTGTCTGAACACCATCAAGCAGCACAAGGTGCAGGCCCTTGTCGTCATCGGCGGCGACGGCACCATGACCGGCGCCGCCAAGTTCGCCAAGCGCGGCCTGCCCGTCGTCGGCGTGCCCAAGACCATCGACAACGACATCATGGGAACCGAGATCACCTTCGGCTTCCAGACCGCCGTGTCAACCGCGGCCATGGCCCTCGACCAGGTCCGCACCACCGCCGACAGCCACCACCGCGCCATGGTGGTCGAGGTCATGGGCCGCAACGCGGGCTGGATCGCCCTGCACGCGGGCGTGGCCTCGGGCTCGGACGTGATCCTGATCCCCGAGGTCCCCTTCACGCTGGAGAGCGTGTTTGAGAAGGTGCGGCAGCGGAGCAGCATGGGCAAGCGCTCGAGCCTCTTGTGCGTGAGCGAGGGGGCCAAGCTGGTGGGCGGGCGGCAGATCGTGGCCCGCGTGGTGGATACCAGCCCCGACCCCATCCGCCTGGGAGGCATCGGCAAGTACCTCGCCGACCAGATCGAGGACCAGACCGGCGTCGAGAGCCGCTACGTCGTGCTCGGCCACACTCAGCGCGGCGGCACGCCGGTGGCCGCGGACCGTGTGCTCAGCACGCTGCTGGGCCACCACGCCATGACGCTGCTGCGCGAGGGCAAGGCGGGGCGGATGGTGGCCGTGCAGAAGGGGCAGCTGACCGACATCGACCTCGAAGAACCTGCGGGCAAGCAGCGGCTGGTGCAGGCCGAGACCGAGGCTCTGGTATCGGCGGCCCGGAGCGTGGGTGCGAGCTTCGGCGACTGACCTTTAGCCATTCTCCTGAAGGATGGTCGGCGGCGGGTCCTTCGGAGGCTTGGTGATGTGGTTGCGGGCGTAGTTCAGGCGCCGCATGACACCCCGCCACACCCGCAGCCACTCGCGGCAGGCGCGGTGGCACACGGTCCCATGGTCATTCGTGAGCGGCCGCTTGTGGCGGATCCATTCGTGCACGCGCGGGTGGCTTCCCTGCAACGCACCCATCATCCGGCCCCACGTGTGCGGCCCCATGCAGTCGTGGTAGTGCAGCACGGTCGCCCCGCGCATGCGCGCAGCGTCCATCATCCAGGGCGTGATCAGCGTGGTATGGAAGTTGCCGTCGTGGCTCAGCGTCCGCCGGTTCAGCCGCCTTCGCAGCACCGTGATCCCCAGCGTCGCCTGCTCCCCGAAGTGCACCTCGGTGTGGCAGGTGCTCACCCCTCGGTCCAGGAACCGCACGCAGTCATGCTCGAAGTCCCGTCCCAGCGCGCACGTGCGCCGGTACGCGAAAAGCCCGCTGTTCAGGTAGTAGCGAATGGGCTGGTTGTCGTACGTGAAGCACCAGGGCATCCGCTCGAACTCAACCCCGAACTCGGCGCACATCCGCGCCCAGAAGGGGTCGTGCGGGTCGTCCTCGCCGGTGGACCCGATCACGCCCGTGTCGGGCTGCCCCACGAACTCCTCGCCGGGGGCGAGCTCCAGCTCGTGCGGCTCATCCAGGAAAAGGATGTCGCTGTCGGCCCAGATGATCGTCTCGGCACGCGACAGCTGCTCACCCCAGAACAGCGCGTGCGGCTTGTTCATCAGGTGGTGCCACCGGTAGCGCCTGCGGTAAGGGATATCGACGAGGGTGGCGCGCAGCTCCCGCAGGCGCGCCCTCGTGGAGGCGAGCAGCGGCGGGCTTGGGCGCGACACCGCCAGCAGCACCTCGCACGCGGCGAACCGCCCGCCGAAGAGCCGCAGGCTCTCCACCATCCGGAGGGTCTGCTCCTCCAGCTGCCCTGATTCGATGCAGGCGACAAGCGTCGTCGGAGCGAGTGGCCCTGGTAAGGTGGACGGAGTCGGAGAGGGTCGAACGCACGGGCGCGGAGCGATAGCCGCGTCCTCGACACGACGTGATGTCGATACGGTCATTCCTTGCGGAATCCGGCCCGCGAGTAGTAGAGCCTCCTCTGCACGCCGCGGCAGAGGCGGAAGGCTTCACGAACGCCGCGCCAGACCCCGCGGGTGGGGTCGGTCACGGGCCCCTCACTTTCAAGCCAGTCGTGGACGTGAGGATGGGTCTGGCGCAGAACCTCCATGAGCCGTCCCCAGGTGTGCGGCTCCATGGCGTCGTGGTAGTGCATGATGCGCAGGTCGCGGATGACGTGCGGCTGGATGAGCTCGGGCTGGCGGCTGGTCAGGTTGAAGTTGTTGGGGTGCGTGAGCACGCGCCAGCGGAGCTTGCGCCGCACGACCGTCAGACCGATCGACGCCTGCTCGATCAGGTGCGCCTCGATGTGCTTCTTCGGGATCAGCCCATCGAGCAGCGACTCGCAGTCTTCGAGCAGGTCGCGGGCGAGATTGAGGTCCCGCCGCCAGGTCATCACGCCGCTGTTGATGTACATCCGGATGCGGGCGGACTCCTCCGCGGTGATGACCCAAGGCAGGTCGTCGGCCTTCAGCCCGAGGCGCGACGACGCCCGCTGCCAGAACGCGTCGTTTGGGTCCTGCGCCCCCTGCGAGCCGAGGATCCCCATGCTGGGCATTGCGGTGAAGTCCTCACCGGGCTCCAGGAACATCCCCGTCGGCTCACGCAGCACGATCAGGTCGCTGTCCAGCCAGGAGATTGTCTCGGCGCTAGTGAGCGGCTCGACCGCGACCAGGGAGTGCAGCTTGTGGAGCAGGTGCTGCCACACATACCGGCGGTTGGTGCGGTCGATCACGACCCGGACGCCGAGCCTCTCCAGACGCCGGCGGGTCTCCCTGCGGAGCGGCGCCCCGCGCCGGGCGTTTACCGCGAAGACCTCCGCGTCCGCCAGCCGCCCTCCCCACCGCCGCAGGCTCTCCACCATCCGGACCGTCATTGGCTCCAGCGGCCCGGCCTCGATGCAGGCCACCACGGCCATGGTGGGCACCCGCGCGGGTGGTGAGTCGACGGGTGTGACGCGTGTGGCTTGGATGGTGGTCATGGCGTTGCGGGGGCCGGGTGACTGCTCCATTTCACCATACAGCGGTGTGGCAACGCCGCCAATGCAAGGTCATAAGTCGCTGCGGTGCTTGGGCCTGTGCGATCACGATTCCATCAGACGCTGGACGGGGCGCCTCTATGTGGAACGTACGCGCATCGAGAAAATGTGGCGGTCGGCGTGGATATCAGTAACCTTTTTCATGGCCCCAGGCACGGGCTGGATGCCTTGTGCCCAGCGAAAGGTGAACGGTGGGAGAGCACCTCAACGGGACAGCACAAGGGGGTTTACGGCGGGCGCGGGTGTGCATGCTGTCGCAGCGGCGCCTGCACCCGGACGTCTCACGCTGCTGCAACTACGAGCTCGAGGACGTCGTCTGCGCCATGGACAGCGTCGACATGGTCGCGCCGCAGATCACCCGCGCCGGGGACATCGCCGACCGCGGCCTGCGGAAGGTCTCGCGTGTGCTGCCCGTCGCCGCACGCCTTAACCCATTCCCGGTCACCACTCTTGAGCGTGATTACGACCTGTTCTTCGCCAGCTTCCAGTTCATGAGCGACGTGCTGTCGCTCAACGCCGTGCGGGGGTGGCGGAAACGTTGCCGCACCGCGGTGTGCGTCATCGACGAGCTGTGGGCCGGGCGCGTCCGCGAGGTCCGCGGCCTCATGCGGCTGCTGGACCAGTTCGACCACGTGTTCCTGGGCTGCCGCGGCTCGCTGGAGCCCTTCGCCCGCGCGAGCACCGCCAAGGCCTCGTACATGGCCCCGGGCGTCGACGCGATCACCTTCTGCCCCTACCCGCAGCCGCCTGAGCGCAGCATCGACGTATTCAACATGGGGCGCCGCTCACCGGTCACCCACGCCGGGCTGGCGGAGTGGAGCCGCCGCAAGGGCCGCTGGTACATCTTCGACACCGTGCACCTCCGGACCTTCCAGAACCACGCCGAGCACCGCCAGGCGCTGGCGAACTCCATCAAGCGGACCAAGTTCTTCATCGCCAACCAGGCGAAGTTCAACCGCGGGCACGAGACGCTGGGCCAGGCAGAGGTCGGGTTCCGCTTCTTTGAGGGCACCGCAGGCGGCGCGGTGCTCGTGGGCAACCCGCCGGAAACGCCCCACTTCGAGCAGCTCTTCGGCAAGGACATCATGGTCGCGGCTCCGAGCGAAACGGCGGACCTGGGACGCGTGCTTGAGGACCTGGAGCGCGACCCCGAGCGGCTGGAGCGGATGCGCCGGCAGGGCGTCCGCTGCGCCCTGCTGCGGCACGACTGGCTGCACCGGTGGAAGGAAGTGCTCAAGGTCGCCGGGCTGGAGCTGCTGCCCGCCGCGATCGAGCGCGAGGCCCGCCTCCGGCAGCTGAGCGCGTTCGTGGAGGAGGCGCCCCAGGCGGAGATCGAGGTGCGCGCCGGCGCGGCCCTCGCAGGTGCGCTCTCAAGGTGAGCGGGCGGCTCCCCATCGTGGTCGTCGGGGGCGGCATCGTCGGCCTCGCCACGGCTTGGACGCTGCTGATTCGGCACCCCGGCCTCCGGGTCGTCGTGCTCGAGAAGGAAGACGGCGTCGCCCGCCACCAGAGCGGCCACAACTCCGGCGTCATCCACTCGGGCGTCTACTACAAGCCGGGCTCTCTCAAGGCCATCAACTGCCGGCGCGGCAAGCGGATGCTCGAGGAGTTCTGCAGCCGCGAGGGCATCCGCTTCCGCACCTGCGGCAAGGTGATCGTCGCGATTGATGAGTCGGAGCTGCCGCGCCTGGAGCTGATCCACGAGCGTGCCCGGGCCAATGGCTCGCCCTGCCGCTTGCTGGCTCGTGAGGAGCTCCGCGAGGTCGAGCCGCACGCGGCCGGCGTCCGGGCCCTGCACGTGCTGGACACCGGGATCATCAGCTACCCAGCAGTGTGCGAGCGGCTGGTCGAGCTTATCCACGAGCTCGGCGGCGAGGTCCGCACGGGCGTCTCGGTCGAAGCCATCGACGAGCGAGGCGATCAGGCCACCATCACCACGAGCGCCGGCGAGCTGACCGCCCGCTTCGTCGTCACCTGCGCCGGCCTGCACAGCGACCGCCTCGCCCGCGCCAGCGGCCTTGAACCACGGGTGCGCATCCTGCCCGTCCGCGGCGAGTACTACATGCTCCGCTCGCAGGCGCGTGCCCTCTGCCGCGGCCTCATCTACCCCGTGCCCGACCCGCGCTTCCCCTTCCTCGGCGTGCACCTGACGCGCACCATCGACGACCACGTGGAGTGCGGCCCCAACGCCGTGCTCACGCTTGCCCGCGAGGGCTACACCGGCCTGGACGTGAGCGTCGAGGACCTCGCGGAGATGATGGCCAGCGGGGCCGTGTACCGCTTCATCGCCCGCCACTGGCGTTACGGCGTCGGCGAGCTCTGGCGCTCCCTCTCCAAGCGGGCGTTCACCTGCGCCCTGCGTCGGCTCGTGCCCGACCTCCGCGAGGACGACCTCGAGCCCGCGCCCGCCGGCGTGCGCGCCCAGGCACTGGCAGAGGATGGCTCGCTGGTCGACGACTTCCTGTTCGTCGAGGGGAAGCGTTCACTGCACGTGTGTAACGCCCCCTCACCCGCGGCCACCTCATCGCTGAGCCTGGGGCTCACCATCTGCGAGAAGGTTGAGGATCGGCTGGGTGTATCGAAGCCGCTGGAGCGGGCGGCGGTTTGAGGCGCAACTGCCGCCGCGCCGGCACCCAGCTCATCGATTTCCGGGACGATCGCCTCCGATCACGTCCCCAGGCCAACAACCTTCGTCTTCACGCCCATGCTATCGATCTGGGCGGTGATTTCCGGGGTGTAGATCGGGTTCATCACGATCACGAGGCTTGGCCGAATCTCCTTGATCGACTCTGGCGCGACGATCGCATGCCCGCTCCCCGCAATAAAGGTGCCCTGGCGGTGCGGGTTGATGTCCACCACCGCGCTCACCTCGTCCCGCAGCGCCAGCGTTGTCAGGAACGACACGGCCTTGGACCCCGAGCCCCACAGCACCACGCGCTCTCCCTTCGCGGCGGCCGTCGTCACCTGCGAATACCAGTAGGTCAGGGATTCGCGGAACGTCTCTGTCGAGGCCTCGATGAGCTTGCACACCTCGGCCGGGTCCTGCATGCCGGTAGGAGGCGTCGGCTGGAACTTCGCGGCCGCGGGGTAGCCGGTCAGCATCAGGTACTGGTCGGCGAACTCCAGCCACACGTTGTGCACGAGGAAGTTAGCGTGGTCGAACACACGGGCGAGCGACGCAGGACTGAAGTACGAGCAGTGCTCGTAGTACAGGTCCCAGAAGGCGCCCTCCTTCAGCTCGCGCACGACGTCGGGCACCTCGAAGAACATCAGCGTGTTGAACCGGTCCCCCGCCGCCCGCCGGATGGTGCGCATGAACTCAGCGGGCTGGTGGATGTGCTCCAGCGTGTGCCGGCAGCAGATCAGGTCCGCGTCAAGGTGCGTGTACTTTTCGCAGTAGAAGTCCTGGATGAAACGCAGGCGGTCCTTGGCGGTCGAGTTCAGCCGCTCGGGCCGGTACGCGGGGTCCAGCCCCACGCCCGAGGCCATGCCCTGCTCCACCAGCATCGCCAGGAACTCGCCCTTGCCGCAGCCAACCTCGAGCGCCGTCTTCCCCTGCAGGCTGAACCCGGTCACCATCCGCTTGGCGAGGTCCTCCGCGAAGCGGCGGAACGTCGGCGAGAAGCCCTGTGTCTCCTCGTACCGCACCGAGTACTCGTGCACCCTGGGGTCGAACGCCGCGTTGGTGATGAAGCTGCACGAGTCGCACCACGCCAGGGCGAGCTGCCCGCGTGGGTATGCCAGGGCCGCCTCGCGCGTGGGCATCAGCAGGCAGCTGTGCACCGGCACGCTCTCGACGCGGTAGAAGATCGTCAGCCCGCGCGACTCACAGTTGGGGCAGGTGAGCTCGGGCTTGTGGGTGCGCTCGAGGGAAACGCCCGCGGGCAGCGTGGCGGGCGTGCGGTTAGCGGCGGTGGGCATGACCATGAGCTCCAGGACTCAGACGACCGTGGGCGAAGGAATCGGGATGATGAAGCGGCCACCCCGCTCGTGATAAACAGACTGCTGGGCCATGATTTCGGTCTTAATGTTCCACGGCAGCACCAGCGTGTCATCCGGCATCCGCTCCAGCAGCGCCTCAGGGGCCAGGATCGGCACCCGCACGCCGGGCATCAGCTTGCCCTGTTTGTGCGGGTTGCGGTCCACCACAAAGTCGATCACCGAGCTGTCCAGCCCTGCGAAGTTGAGCAGCACCGCCCCCTTGGCCGCGGCTCCGTACGCCGCAATCCGCCGCCCCGCGGCCTTGCGCTCCGCAATCAGGCTGCGAAGCTGCTGCGTCACCGCGCGGGCGCGGTCGGCAAAGTCCGCGTAGTACCCGTGCCCGAGCAGCCCAAGCTGCTTCTCCTCATCCAGAGCCGTGCCCACGCTCTCGGGCATCGCCACGCCCGCCTGGAACGTCAGCCGCAGCGACCCACCGTGGATCGAGAGCCGCTGCGCCCGCACCAGCGTGAGGCCATGACGCGCGAACAGCTTCGCGGCCGAGGTCATCGAGAAGTAGCACAGGTGCTCGTGGTAGATGGTGTCGAACTCGTTGTGGTCGATCAGATCGCGGACGTAGGGCATCTCTACCACCGCGATACCCTTTGGCTTGAGGATGCGGGCGATGCCCGCGACGAACCCGTTGGTGTCGGCCACGTGCGCCAGCACGTTCTTACCGATGACCACATCTGCGAGCGTGCCCCGGGTCGCGAGCTTCTCCGCCAGAGCGGTGGTGAAGAAGTCATTGATCGTGGGCACGCCGATCCTCTCGGCCGCGCGGGCGGGCCCGGGCGCAGGATCGATACCCAGCACCGGGATTCCGTGCTCGACGAAGTTCTTCAGCAGGTACCCGTCGTTGCTGGCAAGCTCGACGACCAGGCTGTCCTTCGTCAGCTTCTGCCGGTCGATCAGCTCCAGCGCGTGCTCGCGCGAGTGCCGCAGCAGTGTCTCTGAGTACGACGAGTAGTACGGGTATTCCGCGTCGAACACCACCTCGGGCGCGACCGTCGTCAGGATCTGCACCAGCGAGCAAGAGGGGCAGAACGCCACCTCCAGCGGGTAGCGCGGCTCTTCCTCCTCGCCGCGCGGGTCAACGAGCCGATCCGCGAGCGGCATCATCCCAAGGTCGAGCACGGGCCGCAGCCCCTGGAGCGAGCACGAGCGGCACGTCGCCGCCGCGCACGTACGGGCAAAGGCTTCGGGAGTGGGCTGGGCAGTCGGCAGCGGGGCAGTGGTCAGCACGGCGGCGGATCCCTCTCAAGTTGGTGTGGTCTGTCACTTGGCGCCGACGGGCGCGCCGACCTTCCGCAGGTCCTCGTTCAGCACGCCCTCGCGGATGAGCTGCTTGATGTGGGCGATCCGCTGGTACCGCGGCCCTTCGAACTCCTCCAGCGTCACGCCGTGGTCGAGGTACGCGTCCCGCAACTGCTCCGCCCCCAGCTTCGCCGTCCAGCGCGGCTGGAACTCCGGCAGCACCCGCGCGATCTTCTCGAACGAGACGCGGTAGTTGCGGGTGTCAGGGCTCGCCCCTTGCGCGAACTCGACCTGCGCCTTCGGGATCACCTGACCCACGATGTTGGCCAGGTCCCGGACCTGGTAGTTCTCGCCCGTGCGCCCGACGTTGAACGCCTGGTTGAACACCACGCCCCGCGGCGCCTCCAGTGCCGCGAGGAACGCGCGGCTGATGTCCTGGATGTGCACCACCGGCCGCCACGGGCTGCCGTCACTCTTGATATGGATCTTGCCCGTTGAGTGCGCCCACGCCACCAGGTTGTTGATGACGAGATCAAACCGCAGACGCGGCGACAGCCCGTACGCCGTGGCCGGCCGCAGGATCACCGGGCAGAAGCGCTCGTCCGCCAGCGCCCGCACCTCGCCCTCGGCCATCACTTTCGACTTGCCGTACGGCGTCACAGGGTTCAGGGCCCCGTCCTCGTCCAGCATGTCGCTCCCGCCCGCCCCGTAGTTGCTGCACGAGGAAGTGAACAGGAACCTCCGAACGCCCGCCTCTCTCGCCAGCGCCGCCAGCCGAACCGACGCGCGGTAGTTGATGTCGAAGGTCAGCTCGGGCCGGAAGTCGCCCAGCGGGTCGTTGGACAGCCCCGCAAGATGGATCACCGCGTCAAAGCCGACAAAGTCCGCCACCTCCGCGTCGCGGATGTCCTTGATGGTCGTCGGCACCTGGGTGATGCCTGACTCCGGCCCGAACGTGCACCGCTCGTACAGATCGACGTCCATCCCGTGCACTTCATGCCCCGCGGCCAGGAGCATGGGGACCATCACCGTGCCGATGTAACCCAGGTTGCCCGTCACCAGTACCTTCATCTCAATCCTCCAGACGTCCGTGTCTCAGCCTCGGACTGCTTAGCGCCAGACCTTCCAGGGTGCCTCGCCGCTCTCCCACTGCTCATTGAGCCGCACCTTGTCCCGCAGCGTGTCCATGCACGACCAGAACGAGGTGTGCTTGTACGCCATGAGCTGCCCGTCTCGCGACAGCCGCTCCATGGGCCCCTTCTCCCACTGGGTGTCGTCGCCGTCGATGTAGTCCATCACCTCAGGCTCGAGCACGAAGTACGCCCCGTTGATCCAGCCCTCGGCGGTCTGCGGCTTCTCGCTGAACTCGCACACCTTGTCGCCGTCGAACTGCAGGTGGCCGAAGCGGGCGGTGGGCCGCACCGCCGTGACCGTGGCCAGCTTGCCGTGCGAGCGGTGGAACGCGAGCAGTTGCTTGAGGTTGACGTCGGAGACGCCGTCGCCCCACGTCAGCATGAAGGTCTTGTTGTTGATCAGGTGCCGCAGCCGCTTGATGCGCCCGCCCGTGTTTGTGTGCTCGCCGGTCTCGACCAGATCGACGACCCAGTCGGGGATGTGGTTGGTGTTGCGGGTGACCTTGGCGGTGGCGGTTCTGACGGTGATATCGCCGTGCAGGGTGCACATGCTCTGGAAGTACTCTTTGATCAGGTGGCCCTTGTAGCCCAGGGCGATGCCGAACTCGCGGAAGCCGTAGTGCGAGTAGTGCATCATGATGTGCCAGAGGATCGGCTTGCCGCCGATCTCAACCATCGGCTTGGGGCGCGCGACGGTTTCTTCGGAGAGGCGGCTACCGACCCCTCCGGCAAGGATGAGTACTCTCGTGTCCACGTTGTCCTCCCCACGGCTTCCCGTTTGCCGCAGGCTCCCGTGTTAATGCGGAAGCGACGTTCACCATACAACGCAGGCGAGTGGCCGCAAACACAATCGTGGTGCCGGGTGATCGGCTGCGTTTACTTAAGGTGCAAGTACCGTGCGGCGTTCGGCTTGCGCCATGAACGCGGGCTCAACGCGGCGTGCAAATGTGCTGGACGCTCACCTGGGTTATGGATTTGACGTACGCGCCCGGCCCGCCAATCCTCAGGTGGCCGTTACTCGTTTGGGCGGGTAGCTCAACGGCTAGAGCATTCGCCTTACACGCGAAGGGTTCGGGGTTCGAATCCCCGCCTGCCCACTTTCTTCTCTCCCGTGAGCCAGCCGTCCCCCACTCCTTCTCCCCCGCAGGACCTGCCCCCCGGGCTGCCGATCCTGGAGCGCCGCGGGGACATCGAAGCCGCGCTGCGGTCCTCGCAGGTGGTGATCATCTGTGGAGAAACCGGCTCAGGTAAGACCACGCAGCTCCCGCAGATCTGCCTGGCGCTCGGCCTCGCCCCCGGCCAGGGCAAGGGCGGCATCATCGGCCACACCCAGCCCCGCCGCCTCGCCGCCCGCGCGGTCGCCGCCCGCATCGCCGAGGAGCGCGCCGAGGCCCTTGGCTCCACCGTCGGCGTCAAGGTGCGTTTCAACGACCAGACCAGCCGCGCCACCCGCATCAAGGTGATGACCGACGGCATGCTCCTGGCCGAGCTCGGCAGCGACCCCGAGCTCAAGGCCTACTCCTGCCTCATCATCGACGAGGCCCACGAACGCTCGCTGAACATCGACTTCCTGCTCGGCGTCCTCAAACAACTGCTCCCCCGCCGCCCCGACCTCAAGGTCGTGGTCACCTCGGCCACCATCGACCCCAAACGCTTCAGCGACTTCTTCGCCTCCACCGCGGGCGGGGCCCCAATCATCGAGGTCTCCGGCCGCATGTACCCGGTCGAGGTTCGCTACCGGCCTACCGGCGCCGACGAAGAGACCTTCGACCGCGTGGAGTTCGAGGCGGTCGCGGATGCAGCGGAAGCACTCTGCCGCGCCCCGGGCGGGGGCGACGTCCTGGTTTTCCTGCCCGGCGAGCGCGAGATCCGCCTCGCGGGCGACGCCCTGTCCCGCCGGGGCGTGAACGCGGCCGTGCTGCCGCTGTATTCCCGCCTCACCGACCAGCAGCAGGACCAGATCTTCCACCCAGCCCGCGACGGCCGCCGACGCGTCATCCTCGCGACCAACGTCGCAGAGACCTCGCTCACCGTCCCCGGCATCCGCTTCGTCATCGACACCGGCGTTGCCCGCATCAGCCGCTACGACCCACTCCGCAAGGTGCAGCGGCTGCCTGTCGAGGCCATCTCGCAGGCCTCCGCCAACCAGCGCTCGGGCCGCTGCGGACGCGTCGCGGTCGGCGTGTGCGTGCGCCTCTACTCCGAAGAATCCTTCCGCGCCCGCCCGCGCTTCACCGACCCCGAGATCCGCCGCACCTCGCTCGCCAACGTCATCCTCCAGATGAAGGCCCTCGGACTGGGCGCGGTCGAGGCGTTCCCATTCCTCGAAAAGCCCGACTCCGCGGCCATCAAGGACGGCTACGAAACCCTCTTCGAGCTCGGCGCGATCGACACCGCCGGACCCGACGGACGGCTGACCGACATCGGCCGCCGCATCAGCCGCGTGCCGCTGGACGCGCGCATCGCCCGCATGCTGCTCGGCGCCGCGAGCGAGGGGGTCCTCGACGAAGTCACCACCCTCGCGGCCGTCCTCTCGATCCAGGACCCGCGCGAGCGGCCCATGAGCCGCGCCGAGGAGGCCGATCGGGCCCAGCTCGTGTTCCGCGACCCAACCAGCGACTTCCTCACCCTCCTCAAGCTCTGGGACCAGTACCGGCACGCGGCCGAGTCGATGGGCGGCGGCCAGCTCGCGGCGTGGTGCCGCGAGCACTACCTGTCCGCCGCGCGCATGCGCGAATGGGGCGAGCTGATCCGCCAGCTGCGCGATGTCGTGAAGGACATCGAACTCGAGAGCGCGCCGGTAGGCCCTCAGAGCCCTCCCTTGCAGAACCGCATCCACCGCGCCCTGCTCACCGGCCTCATCACCAACGTCGCCTGCCGCGAGGGCGATGGCTCCTTCGACTACCGCGGCGTCCGCGGCAACGTGGTGCAGGTCTTCCCCGGCTCTGTGCTCTTCAAGAAGGGCCCGAAGTGGATTATGGCCGCGGAAGTGGTGCACACCACCCGCCTTTATGCCCGCACCGTCGCCCGTATCGAACCCGAGTGGATCGAGGAACTCGCCGGCCACATGTTCCGCCGTCAGGTGTGCGACGCGCACCTCGACAAAGCCACCGGAGAGCCCAGCGCCTGGGAGCGCGTCACGATGAGCGGCATCGTCGTCGTCCCGCGCCGGCAGACGCCGCTCGCAGCCATTGACCCGGCGGCCGCCCGCAAGGTGTTCATCCGCGAGGCCCTTGCTGAAGGCCGCTGGGACACCGACCTGCCCTTCATGCTCCACAACCGGCAGGTGATGGACGACGCTCGGCGTGCTGAGGCCAAGCTCCGCCGGCGCGACGTGCTGGCGGACCCCGACGTGCTCGTCGCATGGTTCGAGGAGCGCGTGCCGCCCGAGGTCGTCGATGCGGGCACCTTCACTGCCTGGTACCCGGCCCAGGTGCAGCACGACCCACAAGCGCTGTGCGTCCCCCTGGAGCTGGTGCTGAACGCCGGCGCGAAGGCAGCCCTCGACCCGCACGCCTTTCCCGATGCGCTCCCCATCGACGATGATGAGGGACACCTTGAACTCCCGCTCGATTACACGTTCGCGCAGGGCAAGCCCGAAGACGGCGTGACCGCGACGGTGCAGCTCCGCGACCTCCCCCGGCTGACCACGCAGCGGGCCGCGTGGCTCGTTCCCGGCCTGCTGCCGCAGGTCGTTCTCGCGCTAGTGAAGTCGCTGCCCAAGGGCATGCGTGCCGAGGTCGAACGCAAGGGCAAGGCCGAAGACGTCGCCGCCGGCGCTGCGGAGTTGATGGAGTTCGGCCGCGCCGAGCTTCCCTCCGCGCTCGCCGAAGCGCTCGAGGTCCTCCACGCCCTCAAAATCGACCCCGCCGCCCTCAGCCCCAGCGCGCTCCCGCCCTCACTCCGCCTCCGCGTGCGTGTACTTGACGACGCGGGCGAAGAAGTCGCCGCCGACCGCGACCTCGCCGCCCTCCAGCAGCGCCTCGAAGCCAAGGTCAAGAAAGCCCGCGCCGCCGTGCAGCGCGTCGAAACCGAGCGTCACGGCATCATCACCTGGGACTTCGGCCCGCTCCCGGGCACCTTGTCCACTGGCGGCACCACCAGCGGCTTCGCCGCGCTCACCGACCGCGGCACGTCCGTCTCGCTCACCCTCGTGCCCACACAGACCCAGGCCGCCGCCTACACACTGCTCGCCCTCCGCCGCCTCTTCGCCCTGGCGATCCGCGACGAAGCACAGTACTACGTCGACGCCCTTCCGCAGTGGCACGACATGACCCGCTGGTACGCACAGCTCGGCCCGCCCGAAGAGCTCCGCGAGCACATCATCACCGTCACCGCGGGTCGCGTCTTCATGGAAGGCCAGGCGCCGATCACCACCAATGAGCAGTTCGAAGCGCGCCTGCTCGAGCACGCGGGCCGCCTCGCCGTCGCTACGCGCGAGGTCGGTGAGTCCTTCGCCAAGTGGCTCGAGCCCCGCTTCCTCGTCGCCAAGCGACTCTCCGGCGGCACGCCCAGCATCTGGGCCGAGAGCGTCGCCGACATCCGCGAGCAGGCGGCGTACCTGCTGCCCCGCGGCTTCCTCTCCGTCCTCTGGTGGGAGCGCCTCCGCCACTACCCCCGATACGTGGGCACGATGTGGGAGCGCCTGCTCGCGATGCGCGAAGAAGGACGCGAGGCCAACCTCGCTCCGCTCAAGGTCGTCACGCCGCACTGGAAGCGATACACCGCCTGGCTCGCCGCCGCCATGAGCGACGCTCGCCGCCGCCAGGAAGAGCCTTCAACCGCCACTGCCCCCGCGGGCAAAGGAAAGCCCGCCCTCCCCCAGGCCCGTCGCGCGGCCCCCACCGTCAACGCCGACGCCGGCGAGTGGGCCCTCGCCCCGGGACGCCTGCCGCTCGCGCTTGAGCAGTACCGCTGGGCTGTCGAAGACCTCCGCGTCTCGCTCTTCGCCCCGCACCTCGCGGGCGGCAACGCGCCGAAGCCCGCCGATCTCGATAGGCTCTGGCACCTGGTGCCGCCGGCTGCCTGACCGACGCCGCAAGCACGACCGCACCGGTCGGGAGACCGGTGCCACCACGGATGAACGCCCTCGACCTCATCTACATCCCTGTCGCTCTGATCACCGCCCCCGCATGGGCCGGCAAGAAGCGCCACGGCTGGCGCGAACGCTTCGGCCACACGCCCACACTCCCACCACCTCAGAAAAAACGCATCCTCCTCCACGCCGTCTCCGTCGGCGAGGTCAACGCGCTCCGCACGCTCGTCCCCCTCCTCACACCCCACGCCGAGGTCGTCATCTCCACCACCACCGACACCGGCCTCGCCCGCGCCAGCGAGCTGTTCAAGATGAGCGCCACCGTCGTCCGCTACCCGCTCGACTTCTCCTGGGCCGTCCGCCGCTTCCTCGATTCAGTCAAACCCGACATGATCGCGCTCGTTGAACTCGAAGTCTGGCCCAACTTCGTTCGCGAATGCAGCAGGCGCCACATCCCCGTCTGCATCATCAACGGCCGCCTCAGCGAGCGCTCCTTCAAGGGCTACCGCAGGATCCGCGGCTTCTTCGGACGCCTGCTCAACCTCCTGCACACCGCCGCCGTGCAGGATGACGACTATGCAGCTCGCTTCAAGGCCCTGGGCCTCGCCCCCGACAAATGCATCATCACCGGGTCCATGAAGTGGGACTCCGCCCACATCACCGAGGGCCAGGCCCTCGCCCCCGGCGCCCTCGAGCTCGCCACCGAGATGGGTATCGACCGCCAGCGCCCCCTCATTGTGGCGGGCAGCACCGGCCCCGAGGAAGAGGCCCTCCTCCACGCAGCCTGCCCGCCGGAGGTGCAGTTGCTCTGCGCCCCCCGCAAGCCCGAGCGCTTCGACGAAGCCGCCGCCGCGCTCCCAAGGTGCGTCCGGCGCTCCCAGCGCCCTTCTGGCGCCCCGACAGGCCGACCCGCCGACCGCTTCCTACTCGACACCATCGGCGAGCTCCGCAAGGCCTACAGCCTCGCCGACCTCGTCGTAGTGGGTCGCAGCTTCGGTAACCTCTACGGCAGCGACCCCATCGAGCCCATCGGCCTTGGCCGCCCCACCATCATCGGTCCTGCGGTGGACGACTTCGCCCAGGTGGTGCGTGCCTTCGAGGAGGCCGGGGGTATCGCGCGGGCCACCCGAGAGACGCTTCCCGACGTCCTCCGTGACCTCCTCGCCGACGCCGCCAAGCGGCGCACCCTGGTTGAGCGCGGGCGGGGATGCATCCGCGCTCATCAGGGCGCCAGCCGCCGTCACGCGGAGATCATCCTGCGTTTGGCGGGTGTGGATCACCCGATCGCCTAACGCAACCACCGAAACAACCAAGGCTTACACCAACCGCACCGCACACGCACCCAGGGGTCTGTTGGGGTTTGTCAACGTCCGGGAATATCCTCACGCCAGCCCCACAAAGTCCGACTTGTGCGGCTGGTCAATTTTGAGGATGATCTGCAACAGGTCGTCCGGGGGTCCGTAGGGCTTAGAGCCAGCGGGCTTAGCGATTTCGGCCGGGGACACTGTCCCTGGCCTGGCACGCGCCCGGGCAGCTTGCCCATTAGAAGCCGTAAGACCTGCGCTCGCGAGCGTGGGCTGCAGTGGAGTGTCGTATGCCGAACATGCTGGGTCGCAAGGTGTCATCGTCTCTTCGCTCCCTCTTCCTTAAGAGGCAGAACGCTCAGTCGCTGGAGAACCTCGAGCCCCGCACCCTTCTCGCGGCCGACATCCCCGTGGGCGGCGCGCTCCTCGACTGGGGCGGTAACAGCCTCGTCGTGAAGCCCGGCTCTTACGTCCTCACCTTTGACGACTACATGGGCAACCAGCAGGCCGAGCTGCTCGCCCGCGAAGCCGCGACCCGCCTGGGCATCAGCGCCGAGCGCTTCCGCCCGATCGCCAACGGCAAGTACGCCACGCTCCACACCACCGACCCGCTCACCCGCGAGCAGGCGCAGTGGCTGGCCGAGGTCATGCCCTCGCTCAAGGCCTTCGAGCCCAACGCGCTCTACCAGCCCAACCGCCTCCCCAATGACCCGCAGTTCAGCCAGCAATGGTGGCTGAGCAACACCGGCCAGAACATCCAGGGCCAGCTCGGCACCATCGGCGCCGACATCCACGCCGTCGAGGCCTGGGACACCACCATCGGCTCGCGCGACGTCATTGTCGCCGTGATCGACACCGGCATCGACCTCACCCACCCCGACCTCATCCCCAACCTCTGGACCAACCCCGGCGAGGTCGCCGGCAACGGCCTCGACGACGACGGCAACGGCTTCGTCGATGACGTGCACGGCTTCGACTTCGGCGAAGGCGACGGCAGCCCGCAGGACATCGCCGGTCACGGCACCGCCGTGGCGGGCGTCATCGGCGCCGCCGGCAACAACAACCTCGGCGTTACCGGCGTCAACTGGAACGTCTCCATCATGGGCCTCAAGGTCGCCGACGACAACGGCAATCTGAGCCTCGACGCCATCGTGGCCGCGCACGAGTACGCGACCATGATGATCAACCGCGGCGTGAACATCGTTGCGAGCAACAACAGCTACGGCGGCTACCAGCCCGCGTTCTACGCCGAAGCCCCCGACGGCTTCGCCGCCGAGCGGGACGCCATCGAGGCGTTCATCGACACCGGGCGCGCAACCTTTGTCGCCTCGGCCGGCAATGACGCCTTCGACAACGACGACCCCGATGTCTCGCACTTCCCCTCTTCCTACAACATCCCCGGCCTGCTCTCGGTGGCCGCCACCGACAATAACGACACACTCGCCAACTTCTCCAGCTTCGGCCAGCAGACGGTGAACCTTGCCGCACCAGGCGTGAACGTGTTCACCACCGCTGTCGGCGGCGGCTACCAGTTCGCCGACGGCACCAGCTTCTCGGCCCCCGCCGTTGCCGGCGCCGTCGCCCTCATGCAGGCCGCGTACCGCGCGACGCACGGCGGCCAGAACGCAAGCCCCGTCGCCATCCGCGAAGCCCTCATCAACGGCTCCGACCTGCTGCCCAGCCTCGAGGGTCGTCTCCAGTCCGGCGGTCGCATCAACGTCGCCCGCTCCATGGAACTGCTCAACATTGACGGTCCGGTGGTCCGCGGCGTCACGCCCGGCCCAGTCACCGGCCAGCTCAGCTCAAACACCGGCCAGCCCGTCAACTCCATCACCGTCACGTTCAGCCGCGACATCGACGAGGCCACCCTCACGACCAGCGGCGCCGCCCTCATTGGCGACGGCGTCGACAACGTCTTCGGCACCGGCGATGACCGCGTCATCCCGATCAGCGCCGTCACCCGGTCGGCAACCAACCCGCGCGTGGTGACCTACACGCTCAACCTCTCGGGCTTCGCTCAGTCGCGCCTACCGATCGACAACTACCGCTTCACCCTCACCGGCACCGGCGCCACCGCCATCAAGGACACCAGCGGCAACTTCCTCAACGGCAACTCCAGCGACGGCGAGAACAACGTCTACAACTTCCGCGTCACCGCCGCCACCGGCGACAACGAGCCCAACGACACCCGCCTCACCGCGACGCCCGTCGCCTTCGACTCCGCCGGTCAGGCCAACTTCAACGGCGTTACCCTTGGCAACGGCCTCCAGGTCAACCTCGACGTCGATCTCTACCGCATCGACATGCCCCGCGCGGGCCTGATCACCGCCGAAATTCTCGCCAAGCGCCTCCCCGCCCCTTCGGGCCTGGATTCCTACCTCCGCCTCTTTGACGCCAACGGCAACCAGATCGCGGCCAACGACCAGACCTTCGGCCAGGACGCGTTCATCGACTTCTTCGTCTTCACCGGCGGCACGTACTACATCGGCGTCTCCGGCTTTGGTAACGACGACTACAACCCCGACCTCGCCGGCAGCGGCTCGTCCCAGTCCACCGGCGTGTACAACCTCCGCCTGAACGTCGTCCTCCAGAACGACGAGACCAA
>DASPKU010000018.1 GCA_035627955.1 Phycisphaerales bacterium | reverse complement strand
GGTGATGACATCACCGGGGTTGTGCGGAAGCATCCAGAACTCCACATGTACCGGGTCCGCGGTGGGTGGAATGATCGTTCCTGCTTCCGCCGGGCTGAGAAGGGTCCAGCACTGGTAGCCGGGCCCCGCTGTGATCGTCGCGCTCAGCCTGCCGATGACCGGCACGTTGTTCACCATGCGTGCCCAGCGCTGGTTGTACTGGACCTTACTTCCGCTGGCGAACCACAGCGCACACCCCCACGCCACCCCCCACGTGACCACCGCACCCGCGAGCAAGCAGAGGACAACCTTTATGGCCCAACGCTTCTTCCTCACGCCTTCCCCCCGCACTCCGGGCACGCCGCGTCAACTGCGATCCCGCCGCGGTCGTAGCCGCACGAGGGGCAACGGCCTTTGTTGCGCCGCCTCCGCCGCCGCGTGAACGCGACGCCCTCGACGAGGCCCAGCGTCACGCCGGCGTAGAGGAGAGTGTTGAGGGTGAAGCCGAGGGGGAGGAGGCGGGTAGGAAGCTCGCCTTCCCACATGTCGATGCCGCGAGGGTCGTCGTACGCAAGAGCGCTCGAGGCGGGTCCATGCGTGTACATCGCGTAGCAGGGCATCCCAACCCGCAAGCTCTGGGTGATGACATCACCGGGGTTGTGCGGAAGCATCCAGAACTCCACATGTACCGGGTCCGCGGTGGGTGGAATGATCGTTCCTGCTTCCGCCGGGCTGAGAAGGGTCCAGCACTGGTAGCCGGGCCCCGCTGTGATCGCCGCGCTCAGCCTGCCGATGACCGGCACGTTGTTCACCATGCGTGCCCAGCGCTGGTTGTACTGGACCTTACTTCCGCTGGCGAACCACAGCGCACACCCCCACGCCACCCCCCACGTGACCACCGCGCCTGCGAACAGGCACACCCCCACGCGGGCGAGCTTGAATCCCCATCGATTCGTGGCGGAGGTGGTGAAACTCGGCCGGAGCATCACGGCAGCCTACCAGCGCGGCTCGCTCGCCCGCCTTACTTCACGGCCGGCGCTAATGAATCACTCACCGGCGTCCACCCGCACTCCGGGCACGCGGCCTGGGGGCTCAGCCCCGCGCGGTCGTAGCGGCAGCGCAGGCACCAGCCCTTGCGCCTCCGGTGGGCGAGGCGGGCCCAGCGGGCGCCGGTGGCGAGGGCGGTCACGCCGAAGGCGAACGCGGGGTACACCAGCGGCAGGTCGAGGCAGAAGTACCACGCCCCGGGCGTGCCCGCGGGGGTCTTCATCCGCTCCAGCGTGATGAGCGGGGCGCGGCGGGGGAAGTAGTCGAGCTTGTGGTGGTCCCAGGCGCCCAGGGCCCGCCAGCCGCGGCGCTCGGCGGCGAAGTTGCCCGAGGCCTGCAGCATGCCGCGCCGCAGCCCCATCATCCAGCTCACGGGCGGGCTGGTCTGGATCATGCGCGGCTGCGAGACCCACATGGGCTCAAAGGGGCTCAAGAAGAACCCCGCCATGCACACGCCCGCGATCGCTGCCGACCACCGGAACGCCCGCCGCCAGCGCCGCTCGTGCACCATGGGGGTGAGCGTACTGGCACACGGGGCCGGTTGGAAGATCATGGTGCACGAACGAAAAAGCCCAGGGATCGTGATCCCTGGGCTTTGGGTTGTTCGCTGATGGGCTATCTCAGGCCTTGAACCCGCTCTTGAAGGTCTTCACTGCCTCCTCCATCTTCTTCTCGACCTTCTTGATGTCGAGCGAAGCGGCGAGCTCGTCGCGGAGGGGTTTAGCAACGGTGTTGAAGTACTCGAGCAGGCCGGCCTCGAAGGCGCGCACGGCCGGGACGGGGACGTCGTCCATGTAGCCGCGGGTGCCGGCGAAGATGGAGATGATCTGGTCCACCACGTTGAAGGGCGTGTACTGCCCCTGCTTGAGCAGCTCGACCATGCGGCGGCCGCGGTCCAGCTGCCGCTGGGTGGCCTTGTCCAGCTCGGTGCCCAGCTGCGCGAAGGCCTCGAGCTCGCGGGCGGCCGCGAGGTCCAGTCGCAGCGAGCCGGCGATCTGCTTCATGGCCTTCACCTGGGCGTTGCCACCCACGCGGCTGACCGAGATACCCACGTTGATGGCGGGACGCACGCCGGAGAAGAAGAGCTCGGGCTCGAGGTAGATCTGGCCGTCGGTGATCGAGATCACGTTGGTCGGGATGTAGGCCGACACGTCGCCCTCCTGCGTCTCGATGACGGGGAGCGAGGTGATGGAGCCGGCGCCGTTCTCGTCAGAGAGCTTGGTGGCGCGCTCGAGCAGGCGGCTGTGGAGGTAGAACACGTCGCCGGGGTACGCCTCGCGGCCCGGGGGGCGACGCAGCAGCAGCGACAGCTGGCGGTACGCCACGGCCTGCTTGGAGAGGTCGTCGTACACGCACAGGGCGTGCTTGGGCATCGGCGCGCCGTTGCCGAGCAGCGTCTTCTGCTTGAAGTCCTTGTGGCCCGACCACATGAAGTACTCGGCCATGGCCGTGCCCGAGTAGGGCGCCACGTACTGCATGGGGGCGGGGTCGGAGCTCGAAGCGTTGACGACGATGGTGTAGTCCATCGCGCCGTTCTTCTTGAGGATCTCCACCACGCCCGCGACGGTGGACTCCTTCTGGCCGATGGCGACGTACACGCACACCACCGCCTTGTCGGTGCCCCAGAACTCCTTCTGGTTGATGATGGCGTCGATCGCGACCGCGGTCTTGCCCGTCTTGCGGTCGCCGATGATCAGCTCCCGCTGCCCGCGCCCGATCGGGATCATGGCGTCGATGGCCTTGATGCCCGTCTGCATGGGCTCGTGCACCGGCTGCCGCTCGGCGATGCCCGGGGCGATGATGTCAACCTTGCGGTACTCCGCGGCCGTGATGGGGCCCGCGTCGTCCAGCGGCTGGCCCAGCGGGTTCACGACGCGCCCGAGCAGCGACTCACCGACGGGCACCTCGAGGAGGCGGCCGGTCGCCTTGACCATGTCGCCCTCCTTCACCTGGAGGTAGTCGCCGTAGATGACCGCGCCGACGGTGTCGAGCTCGAGGTTGAACACCTGGCCCATGACCGCGCCCCCGGTGGTCTGGAACTCGAGGAGCTCGCCGGCCATGGCCTTGGACAGGCCGTAGATGCGGGCAATGCCGTCACCGACCTCGACCACGCGCCCGACCTCGGAGACCTCCAGGGCGGCGCCGAACTGCTCGATTTCCTGCTTGATGACGGATGCGATTTCGTCGGTGCGGATCTTCACGCGTGTTCCCTTAAGTAAGCCTCGGAGCGGGGGGGCGGGCCTTCAGCCCGACCTGCAGCCTTCTGGACGTTCTGCCCAAACCGCCACCGACCCCGGCAGGGGACGACAGGGGAGGAAGGTTAGGTCGACCACTCGGAGACGTCGACCCGCGGGCCGCCCCGCAACCGCCTCCGGCACCCCACTCCTCCGCCCCCCACTGGCGGGTCCCGCACCCTTCCCGTAGATTGGGGCCCCACACCTCCACGGGGGACCCTCGATGTCCAGCTACCCAGGCGATCCGTACGCGTACCAGAAGCCCGAAACCAACGGCCTCGGCATCGCCGGGTTTGTTGTCTCGCTCGTGGGATTCCTGGGCGGGTGCTTTGGCGTGCTCATCCTCTGCCCGCTGGGGGCTGATCCTCTCCGCAGCGGCCCTCCGCAAGGAACCCCGCGGCCTCGCCATCGCCGGCCTGGTCCTGGGCCTGATCGGCACCGCCATCCTGCTCGCCGTGATGATCTTCTTCGGCGGCATCGGTGTTGGGATCTTCACGCTGGTCAAGGAGTACCGTGGCGCCATCGAGGTGCACACGAACGTGCAGCAGTTCTACCAGGCCAATGGCCGCCTCCCTGCCGACCTGAACGAGCTCACCACTAAGTACCCGGGCACCACCATCACCGACCGGCGCGGCAACACCCTGGGCTACCGCGTCAACTCCCCCACCACCTTCGTCGTCATCCTCCCCGGGAAGGACGGCGTGGTGGGCACCCAGGACGACACCGACCTCGACGGCGAGGTTGGCGGGCCTGGCCCTGGAGGCGGCACAGGTACGGGCAGCGGCAGCGGTTCTGGCGCGGGGACCGGCCGAACCGGGACCACCGGCGATACTGGAGCACCCTCCCCGCCACCGCCCACGACCGATGGTGCAACAGGCGCTGAAACGCCCGCCCCGAAGGGGCCATGATCTCAGGCCGCTTGAGCGTGGCTCGCCCGGACCTTTCGTCGCGTGTGACATCCTGAAATGCCCCGCGATGCCTCCGCTTTCGATTCCGCGAGTTGGGGCTGGATGTGCTTGCACGAGCACACCACACCAGTATTCTGGAGCCTCAGCCAACCTGGAGTGCCACCATGCGGAACCGGATGTGCGTCGGCGTGCTGTCGTCCCTGACCCTCGCGGCCGCGGCTTCGGCCCAGACCGTCTCGATGCCCGCGGGCATCGAAGCGAGCGGAACCTCGGGGGGGTTCAGCACGGTGTTCCACCGTGACGCCCGCAGCTATCAGATTCTGATGAACGAGGCGGCGCTGCAGGCCGCGGGCATGCCCACCAACGTCAATATCACGGCGCTCGCCTTCCGTCGCCCGCCGGCGACGCTCCCGAGTTTCCCGTTCCCGAGCTGGCCCACCACTCAGCTGACCTTCGCGAACTGGGATATGACCCTCAGCCCCAGCGATGCAATCGCCGGTCAGATGAGCAGCACGTACACGAACAACATCGGAGCCGGCGCGGTCATGGTCCGCTCGGGCTCACTGACCCTCGCGCCCGGCGCGTTCCCCGGTGGCTCGCCCGCGCCAACCCCGAACCCCTGGGGCACCGACATCACCTTCACCACCCCCTACTTCTACACCGGCGGTAGCCTGTTGATCACGATCCGCCACACCGGCAACGGTGTCTCCACCACCGGCCATGTTGAATCGGCCAGTGCCGCGGGCACGCAGGCCATTGGCGTCTCGAGCTATACGCAGACTGATTCCTGGTACGCGCAGGGCATGCTCGCCCTGCGTCTCACCGTTACTCCCGCGGGCGGCTGCCCGGATGGCTGCGGGCCGCAGGACTACAACGGCGATGGCGACAGCGGCACCGACCAGGACATCGAGGCGTTCTTCGCGTGCCTCGGCGGGACCTGCTGCGACACCTGCTTCTGCGGCGGGGCCGACTTCAACGGCGACGGTGACACCGGCACCGATCAGGACATCGAGGCCTTCTTCCGCGTGCTGGGCGGCAACGCCTGCTGAGCACTGATCCGCCACAGGCTTTCTGCCAAGTGACCCTTGGCGCGGCCTTCGCATCCGGTAATCTCGGCTCGTTGTAGCGGGGGGTGGGGATGTCAGTTCGAGTCACCAGGAGACCCTCATGCAGTCCAAGCTCATTCCGTTCCTCGTTCTCGCCGGCGTCACCTTCCCAGCGCTCGCGCAGGACCTCTCGCCCGTCTCCATCGGCAGCGGGCGCGACAGCCCGCTGGGCGGGTCGCCCGAGCTCCTGACCACCACCGGCGGGTTCAACACCCTCATCCGGCGCACCGGCTCAGCCGAGGACCGCGCCATGCTCGAGTTCGACACCACCGCCCTCGCGGGCCAGACCCTTGCCAGCGCCAACATCCTGTTCCGCATCGTGGTAAACAATGCGCAGGACAACGGGCCGCGCAACTTCAACGTCGAGGTCTACGGCGCTGACGGCACCGTCACCCTCAGCGACTTCAATATTCCCGCGACGGTCGTCGGCACGGCCACGTACCACCCGCCGACCCAGACCTTCGTCGACGTCAACATCGACGCCACGCCAGCCGTCCAGGCGCTGATCAGCGGCGGGGCCACGCACGTCGGCGTGCGCGTGGTGCCCACCAGCAACCCCAACTTCCCGAACGTCATCAACCTGACCGCCCCGAACACGCCCATTCTGCGGGTCGTGGTCGGTGGGGGCGGCTGTCCGCCGGAGTGCGGCTCCCAGGACTTCAACGGCGACGGCGACTCGGGCACCGACCAGGACATCGAGGCCTTCTTCGCCTGCCTGGGCGGGACCTGCTGCGACACCTGCTTCTGCGGCGGGGCCGACTTCAACGGCGACGGCGACATCGGCACCGACCAGGACATCGAGGCCTTCTTCCGCGTGCTGGGCGGCAGCCCCTGCTGAGACCGCTCGAGAAGTGGTTGGCCGCCGCGGCTGGCCGTAGCGGGCCGGGGCCGTGCGTCGGAACGGTTCGAAGACTCTGGATCAGCGGCGGCGGTGCGCCCCGCTCGAACGAAAGGACGATCATGCTGGCACGATCTGTTGCTGCGGTGCTTGTGATGAGCGCGGGGATGGCCTTCGCGCAGCCCGTTGAAACCGTGAACACCGAGGGCGCGCCCGCGCACTGCACCGAGATCTGGGACGCCCCGCGCCCGCTGCCGCTGCCCGCGCCCTACGCGTCTCGCTTGCTCGCCGAGTTCGTCGACGTCAATGGCGTGCCCGACGGCGACATCCCCCGTGACGTCGCCTTCACGCCCGACGGCACCACCGCCGTGATCGTCAACCAGGGCACGGGGGTCGCCAACGGCCTCATGACGTTCTTAAACGTCAACACCCGCACGGTGACGCACTCGGTCGAGGTGGAGTTCTTCCCCAACCACGTCGCGGTCTCGCCCAACGGCCAGTACGCCGTGTGCAGCAACGTCTTCAGCAACTCCGTGTCCGTGGTGCACATCCCCACGCACACGCTGCTGGGCAACGTGCCCATCACCGGCACGCAGCCCTTCCGCGTCGCCATCACACCCGACAGCCAGTTCGCCGTGGTGTCGGTCACCAACGACGCCGTGAACGCGACGTTCTCGGTGGTCAGCCTGAGCACGCTCAGCGAAGTTCGCTCCTTCCCCGGCACGTCGATGGGCGCGATCGGCGCCTTCGCCACGCCCGAGGTGGGCATCAGTTCGGGCCTGTGGAGCAAGTGGGCCCTCACGCCCGACGGCACCCGCATCGTGGTCCCCGACAACATCGCCCCCGGTCGCGTGGTGGCCTTCAACGTCAGCGACGGCGCGATGGTGATGAACATTCCCACGGCCCCCGGCGGCCGCTCCATCGACATTCACCCGGACGGCACGACCGCCGTGATCGGGCACGAGGGCAACGAGCGGAAGATCACCAAGGTTGACCTCGTGAACGGCACCGCCACCGTGCTGTCGGGTCTCACCGACAGCCTCGAGGGCCAGGTCATCAAGATCACGCCCGACAAGCAGTACGCGGTGGCCGCGATCTCGAATAACACTGTCTTCCACCGCCTCAGCGACGGCGTGCGCACCGCCACCGTCTCCACCGGCATCGTGGGCGACCTGGAGCTGTCCTTCGACAACCAGTACATCTTCGTGTCCAACTTCACCTCGCGTGTGATCAGCATCGCCAGCCAGTCGGCGGTCGCGAACCTCACCTTCGCCGCGTGCGCCGACGCCGCCATCAGCCCCACGCAGCTGCGGGCCGTGGCCCTCAACAACCGCTTCCGCGAGGACATCCACGTCTACAACATCAACGGCGCGGCCAGCTCGTTCGAGGGCTTCGCCCTCAGCGGCCCCCCGCCGGAGGGTGACAGCACCCGCGTCGTCGCCACCTCCGCCGACGGCAGCGTCGTGGTCGCGGGCAACCTCTCCAGCCGCAACGTCACCATCATCGACGGCCACACCAACGCCACGCTGGGCTACGTCAACACGGGCGACCGCGTGCTCGACCTCGCCGTTACGCCCAACGGCCAGTACGCCGTGGTGTGCAACACCGACGACGGCTCGGGCACCGTTTCCATCGTTGACATCGCCAGCCGCACTCGGGTGGCCCATCTCTCGACGCCCACCCGCCCCGGCAAGGTGAAGATCTCCCCAGACGGCAGCAAGGCCTACGTGCTCTCCCTCGCGGGGACCGACACCATCTACGTCATCAACATCGCCGGCGCCGCCAGCAGCATCGCCGGCACCGTGCTCGCGGGCCAAACCGGCAACGCCCAGTACGCCGCGTACAGCGACATCAGCGGCATCGAGCTTTCCCCCGACGGCTCCATCCTCGCGGTGTGCGTGAGCTTCGAGGACAAGATCCGCCTCATCAACACCGCCACGCGCACCATCATCACCGACGTCGAGGTCGGCACCATCCCCGGCTTCGCCACGCCCGAGTTCCCCATGCGGGCCGTGTTCAGCCCCGACGGCACGAAGCTCTACACCGTGCTAGCGGGCATGAACTTCAGCCCCACGGCCTCCAAGATCGCCGTGGTCAACATCAACGGCGCCGCCAGCGCGCAGGTCACGGCCGTGCCCTGCAACCCCTACCCGCTCACCATGAACATCGACCCCGCCGGGCAGTTCGTCTACATCGGCACCAACATCACCAACCCCGGCGTGCAGGTGTTCGACACCAGCAGCAACAGCATCGTCGCCACCATCCCCACGGGCGGCTCGGTGCGGGCCGCGGCCCTGCACGACGGCATGCTCTATGCCGCGGGCCTCAACAACAACACCGGCGGCAAGCTCTGGCGCGTGAGCGCCGCGGGCGCGGCCAGCTCGTTCATCGACGAGACGCCGCTCTCGGGCAGCCCCTGCGAGATGGCGTTCAACGCCGCCACGCAGACGCTGTGGATCGCCCAGCCCATCCCCGACGCCCTGGACAAGGTCTCCGTCGGCCCCGAGTGCCCGGGCAACCAGTGCGGCCCGCAGGACTACAACGGCGACGGCGACAGCGGCACCGACCAGGACATCGAGGCATTCTTCGCGTGCCTGGGCGGAACCTGCTGCGACACCTGCTACTGCCAGGGCAGCGACTTCAACGGCGACGGCGACTTCGGCACGGATCAGGACATCGAGGCGTTCTTCCGCGTGCTGGGCGGCAATCCCTGCTGAGCAACAGCGCGTGCTCTCGTGAATAGATAGGGCCCGGAGGTACAAACCTCCGGGCCCTTGTCGTTGGCCGGCGGCTCGGTAAACCAGCGAAGATCGGGAGGAGTTGAAGACCCGCCCGCACCGTCACAGCCGTCGGGAGCCACGCTGACCCCGGAATCGGGGATCGCGTGCATTATCGGCCACCACTCCAGGCCTCCGTCCGGCTCATTTTGCCGACGCCCCTGTTGCTGAATCCGGCCGTGCTGGTACCCTGTGCGGCATCAGGAGATACCGCCTGCGCGTGACCGCGCTGGCGTCAGAGACCGATTTGGGCGAAAGCCCAGGGAGAGACAAGATGAAGCTGGCAGGCATCACTGTTGCCGTCGCGCTCGCGGCGGCTGGTATGGCGCAGGGCGCCATCTACACCGACACTCAGAACGAGATCTTCGACAACAACCACGCGCACCTGGACATCGCCAGCGTGCTCGTGACCCACGACGCGAGCACTATCACCTTCGAGATCACCACCCGCGGCGATGTGTCCAACCCCACCTGGGGCAAGTACATGATCGCCATCAACGGCGCGGGCGGCGCCAACGACGCGGGCAACGGCTGGGGTCGCCCCATCAGCTGGAACGGCCAGGGCATCGACTTCTGGGTTGGCACCTGGGCCGATGACGGCGGCAGCAACTTTGGCGGCGAGCTCCGGCAAATGGACGGCTTCGGCGGCAACACGCTGCTGGCGGCGACATACGCCGGCCCCGGCATCAGCGGCTCCAGCCTCACCACGCAGGTCGTCACCCTGTCCCGCTCGCTGCTGGGCCTTACCAGCGACGGCACCTTCTACTTCGACGTGATGAGCAGCGGCGGCGGCAACGACCCCGGCGTTGATCACCTCAGCCGCAGCGACATGGCCACCAACGACTGGGGCGTTCCCTCCAGTTCCGGCCAGTTCCTCGCCTACACCATCCCCAGCCCCGGCTCGATCGCGCTGCTGGGCCTGGGCGGCCTGGCGCTGGCCCGCCGCCGTCGCTGAGTGACTCTTCTGCACGTCCTTCGAGAAGCCCGCCGCAAGGCGGGCTTTTTCGTGCGCGGTACGATCTGGCCATGACGACCACTCTCTCGCGCACACTGGCCGCGCTGGCTGCCCTGATGTCCGCCACCCTTGCCCACGCGATCACGGTGCAGGTAGTGCTCAAGGTACCGGCGGACACGCCGCCGTCGGATTCGGTGTACCTCGCGGGCTCGCTGCCCACCGTCGGCGGATGGAAGGCCGATGGCCTCCGCCTCTTCCGCGACCCCGCCAACCCCACCACCACCTTCACCGGAGAGTTCGAGGCCGACCCCGGCCAGACTCTCGACTTCAAGTTCACCCGCGGCAGCTGGGCCACGGTCGAGAAGAACGCCGACGGCTCCGACCGCCCCAACCGCTCCTTCGCGATCAAGAACGACACCAAGGTCCTCGAGGCCACCGTTGTGCGGTGGGGCGAGGGCAGCGCCAGCCCCAGCAGCATCGTCGGCCGCCTCAGCATGGACCTGCTGCTCTCCGAGCACCTCAAGGGCTCGCGGATGCTCCGCGTGTGGCTGCCGCCCAGCTACTACAAGGACCCGCAGGCGACCTTCGACGTGCTGTACATGCACGACGGCCAGAACTGCTTCGACGCGGCGACCAGCACGATCGGCAAGGAGTGGCGCATCGACGAGACGCTCACGCAGCTGATCACCGCCGGCAAGGTGCGCCCGATGGTGGTGGTCGCGATCGATCACGGCGGGAAGGCCCGCACCGACGAGTACAGCTTCGCCCCCGACACCCAGCGCAACGCTGGTGGCAAGGGCGACGTGTACGGGAAGTTCCTGCTCGAGGAGGTCATGCCCTTCATCGCCTCCAACTACCGCGTGAAGGGCGGCCCCGAGCACACCTTCATCGGCGGCTCCTCCCTGGGCGCGCTCGTCTCCCTCGAGCTGGCCCGCCGTCACCCCGGCGTCTTCGGCGGCGTCATCGCGATGTCACCCGCGCTCCAGTGGGACAACGAATCGCTGACCGCGGCGCTGGAGAAGTCCCAGTCCCCCTTCAAGGGCCCGCGCGTGTGGCTGGACATGGGCACCAGAGAGGCCATGGCGGGCGGCACGTCCGAGAAGTTCGTGGCCATGGCGCAGCGCCTGAGCGCCGTCCTCAAGGGCGCAGGCATCGAGCACAAGCTCACCATCGCCGACGGCGCGGAGCACAACGAGGGCGCCTGGGCCGAGCGGTTCGATGACGCCATCCTCTACCTCGCGCCTCCCTGAGACTTTCACAAACTCCGAAGGATCGTGCCGCCACCTCCATCCGTATGGGGCAGGTCGTCCCACCTGACCCCTGTCGTCCCATCTGTTTCGCCAGTTGATAACCTCCGCTTCTCTACTGTTCGCCCACTTCACCGCCGCAACGAGGACACCGGCGTTTGCCGATACCCAGCCCGATCCATGTCGTCATCCAGCAGCCAAGCCTGGCGCGCTACCGCGTCCCGGTCTACCGCGAGCTTGCGCACCGCCCGGGCATCGACCTGCACCTCCTCTACGGCCACGACCCGCTGATCCCAAACGTTGAGCCCGAGGGGTTCAAAGGCACGCTGGTCCCTTTCACGCCGATTGGCCTGCCGGGCTCTGTAGCTTTGTGGCACAAGGCGCAGTACTCGCACGCCACCCTCAAGCGGGCTGACGTCGTCATCCTCTCGTGGAGCTCGCGTTTCCTCAGCCTCGTGCCCGCCCTGATCCGCGCCCGCCGCAACGGGGTCGGCACCATCCTCTGGGGGCACGGCTACTCCAAGACCGAGACGGGCTGGCGCGCCGACACCCGCCGCCGCATCGCCGACATGGGCACGGCCCTCCTCTTCTACAACCGCACGGCCGCGAGCGCCTACATCGCCGGGGGCGCCTCCAGCCCCGAGCGCGTCTTCGTCGCACTCAACAGTCTCGACCAGACGCCCATCCGAGCCGCCCGCGACGCCTGGCTGAACAACCCGCAGCGCCTCGCCGCATTCCAGGCGACCAACGACCTCGTGGGCACTCAGACCATCCTCTACGTCTCGCGCTTCGACCCCGCGAACCGCCTCGACCTGCTCCTCCGCGCCGCCGCGAAGCTCGCGCCGGACCTCCCGCGCCTGCGCGTCGCCCTCATCGGCAAAGGCCAGGGTCAGGACGAGGTTCGCGCCCTCGCGGACACCCTGGGCATCGCCGACCGTGTCCGCTTCCTCGGGGCCATCTACGAGGAGGACTCCCTCGCCCCCTGGTTCCTCTCCAGCCAGGTCTTCTGCTACCCCGCCAACATCGGCCTGAGCATCCTGCACGCCTTCGGTTACTCGCTGCCGGTCATCACCAGCGACAAGCGGGAGCAGCAGAACCCCGAGATCGAGTCCCTCCGGCATGGCCACAACGGCCTGGTCTACCCGGACGGCGACGCTGAAGCCCTCACCCAGGCCCTCCGCCAGCTCCTGACCGACGACGCCCTCCGCGCCCGCCTCAGTTCGGGGGCACTGGCGACTGTCGAGACCGAGTTCTGCCTCCCCAGGATGGTGGATGGGATGGAGGCGGCAATCCGCTACGCCGCGGCCAAGGCCCGGTAACACGCAAAAATCTCCCGCGCTTTATTGGCCGCGGGCCGATCCCTGTGGCAGCTTTCATGCGGCGTCTTTGCGCCCGTGGAGGTTCCCCCGATGACGACCATCAAGCTTCTCGTCCTCTCTTGGATCGACGCGTTCAAGGCGACCGAGCCCAAGGATTCCTACCTGCTGCAGTAGCATTCACCTGCCTCAACTGGTGACCCTGACGCCGCCCGAGAGCGGCGTTTTTCATGCGCATGCGGACTGACCAAGGAAACAGCGGGCTGGCGTCAAAAGCACGCGAAATCGCAATAGGCGTGAACAGCGTTCTAGAACGATTCTAAAACTCAGCCCGCGCCTAGAATCCTCCCGCTATGGCAAACCCCGCCCCCGCTCAGGCTCCCATCTATCTTGACCACGCCGCCACCACCCCCACCGACCCTCGGGTGGTGGAGGCGATGCTCCCCTACTTCACCCAGGTGTTCGGGAACCCCGGCAGCCGCAACCATCGGTTCGGCTGGGAGGCCGAGGCCGCGGTGGACAAGGCGCGTGAGCAGGTCGCAAAGCTCATCGGCGCCGACGAAAAGGAGGTCGTGTTCACCTCCGGCTCCACCGAGGCCAACAACATCGCCATCAAGGGCGCGGCCTACATGTACGAGAAGGCCCCGGCCGGCTCCGGCCAGCCGCGCGGGCACATCATCTCCTGCATCATCGAGCACAAGGCGGTGCTGGACCCGTGCAAGCGGCTGCAGAAGGAGGGGTTCGACGTCACCTTCCTGGAGCCGGGCAAAGACGGCATCGTCACGGCGGAGATGGTGAAGAGCGCGATGCGCGAGGACACCATCCTCGTGACCATCATGTGGGCCAACAACGAGATCGGGACGATCAACGAGGTGCCGGCCATCGGCGCCCTGTGCCACGAGAAGGGCGTGATCTTCCACACCGACGCCACCCAGTGGGTCGGCAAGATGCCGGTGGACGTGAACAGGGACAACGTCGACCTGCTCAGCATGAGCGCCCACAAGATGTACGGGCCCAAGGGCGTGGGGGCGCTGTACGTGCGGCGGCGCAAACCGCGGGTGCGGCTGACGGCGCTGGTGGACGGTGGCGGGCAGGAGCGCGGCTTCCGCTCGGGCACGCTCAACGTGCCGGGGATCGTCGGCTTCGGCAAGGCCGCGGAGATCGCGCTGGCGGAGATGGACAAGGACGCGACCCGCCTGCTCGCCCTGCGGCAGCGGCTGGAGCAGAAGGTGACGAGCGCGCTGGACACCTGCGCCGTCAACGGCCACCGCGAGAAGCGGCTCCCGCACATCACGAACATCTCCTTCGGCTTCGTCGAGGGCGAGAGCCTGATGATGGCGGTCAAGGAGATCGCGTGCTCCAGCGGCTCCGCGTGCACCAGCGCCAGCCTCGAGCCCAGCTACGTGCTCAAGGGCTTGGGCGTGGGCGACGACCTCGCCCACTCCTCGCTGCGGCTGAGCATGGGCAAGTGGACCACGCAGGAGCAGGTGGACCACGCCGCGGAGCGAATCATCGAGTCGGTCAAGAAGCTCCGCGAGCTGAGCCCGCTGTACGACATGCACAAGGAAGGGATCGACCTCTCCAAGGTTGTGTGGGGGGTGCACTGAGTTGGGGACCCAGCACCCCAGGGCGAAGGACTGGCTCCGGCTTGCGCAGATGACGCGCGAGGACGCGGAGCTCCTGCGCCGTGACGGGCGCGCGCGATCGTCAGCGAGCCGGTTCTACTACGCGTGCTACCAGGCGGCGCACGCCATCATGCTGTGCACGCCGGCTCAGGCGGACCTTCCCGCTCAGGGCAACTGGGATCACCGTGCGACTATCAACGGTGTCGTGGCCGTGCTGAGGCGTTACGCCTCGGTGAGCCAGACCTCGGCACAGACCCTCCGCGTACGATTGCGCGAGGTGTACATGGCGCGGGTGCAGTCGGACTATGGGCCTGAGGGAACGGTTTCGGTGGAGCAGATTGAAGATTGCAAGGCCACAGCGGTTGCGTTGGTGCATTACGCAGGCAGGATGGTGGCGTCATGACCCCGAGCTTCGTGCCCGACAAGACGAAGGTGGCTGAGGCCGTGGACGCGGTCCGGAAGTCCCGCCGCGATGTGCTGGACCGTTTTCACCTGCAGCTGTTCGAAGACCGGCTGGAGCTGTCGTTCGGGATCTGGATCCTTCCCGCCATTCATCATGCCAATGGGCCGTTCGACGGCTATGACATGGCCCGGGCAGTGACAGATATCCAGCGTGACATCGAGGAACGATCCGGGCAAGAAGTAACAGTGTTCCTGGAACACTGAGGAAGGCAGAAATGGCATACTCCCAGAAGATCATCGAGCACTACGAGAAGCCCCGCAACGTGGGCAACTTCGGAACCCAGGCCGAGATGAAGGCCCGCAAGGACGTGGGCGTCGGCCTCGTCGGCGCGCCCGAGTGCGGCGACGTCATGCAGCTCCAGATCAAGGTCAACGAGCAGACCGGCAGGATCGAGGATGCCAAGTTCAAGTGCTTCGGCTGCGGCTCGGCCATCGCCAGCTCCTCCGTCGCCACCGAGTGGCTCAAGGGCAAGAGCCTGGACGAGGGCCTCGCGATCCGCAACACCCAGATCGTCGAGGAGCTCAGCCTGCCCCCGGTCAAGATCCACTGCTCCGTGCTGGCCGAGGACGCCATCCGGGCCGCGATCAATGACTACAAGGCCAAGAACAACCTGCCCATTGAGCAGCCCGAGCACGCCCACTGAGACCGTAGCTGACTCCAAACAGGGGCGGTATCCCGGGAATCCAGACCCGGACAGACCGCGTACTGTTGGATAGAAGGAGCCCGAGATATGTCCACAACCACCACCCTGCCCCAGCAGTCCGATGCCGTGACCGGTGTCATCCTGAGCGAGACCGCGGCCAAGGAGATCCACCACATCATCAAGGACCAGGAACTGGACGCCGAGAAGGTGTGCCTCCGGGTCGGTGTGAAGGGCGGGGGCTGCTCCGGGTTCAGCTACCTGCTGGACCTCACCGAGAGCCGCAAGGACACCGACGAGGTGTTCACCCAGCACGGTATCCGGGTGATCGTGGACCCCAAGAGCCTGCTGTACCTGAACGGCGTCACGGTCGACTTCAAGGACGAGGTGATGGGCCGGGGCTTCGTGTTCAACAACCCCAACGCGACCAGCTCCTGCGGGTGCGGGTCCAGCTTCAGCGTCTAAGAGCCCTAAAGTGCTGATGAAAGAGGGCCGGTTCAGCCGGCCCCCTTGCAATTGTGGCCTTGTGGACCCTTGCCGCCCCCGCTACGCTCGTTTGGCGCTTGGGCGCGCCGTGCCGCTCGCCCGGAGCCGCCAGGCTGGAACTTGGAACCCGGAATCAGGACGATGAGCCAGTCCGCCACACCGCTGGAGACCGCCCACGGGTACTCGCCGCCCACGGTGACCCAGTTCAGTGTCTTCCTCACGAACAAGGTCGGCAAGCTGCACGACCTGGTCAAGGCCTTCGAGGGCTCGGGCACGCAGATCTGCGCGATCTCGGTGCACGAGGCCAGCGATCATGCCGTTGTCCGCATCATCACCAACAACGAGGACCTCGCCAAGGAGGTGCTGCACAACGAGCACCTGCCCTACAGCCAGCGCGATGTGCTCGTGGTTGAGATCGGCACGCGCCAGAGCCTCTCGAGCATGTGCCTGTGCCTGCTCGCGGCCGAGCTGAGCATCCACTTCGCCTACCCGCTGATGCTGCGCTCCAGCACCGCCCCCACCATCGCCCTCGCCGTGGACGACCTCACGCTCGCGGGGCAGATCCTGCGGCGGAAGGAGTACCGGCTGCTGGGCGAGGCGGACCTGCAGGGTCGCTGAGCGTCCGACCTAGGGCCGGTCGGCGACGAGGTCCTTGAACTCGTTGCGACGCATGAAGCCCTGCACGGCTTGTGGGTCCTTCTCGTCAATCAGCGCGTCCCCCGTCACGTCCATCGGGCGCAGGAGGAACTCGTAGACCTCGTCCATGCTGAAGGCCTGCGGGTTGAAGTCCCCCAGCTGCATCGAACTGGCGTGCTGACGGATGATGGCGTTCCACATGGCGCGCCGAACGTTCAGGCGCCCGCGCCCGGAGAACGAGTCCTCGCCGGGCGGGCCGACGTCGTCCGCCGCCGCGAGGAGCACCTGCTCGACCTCGCCCGCGAGGAGCGAGGGAGCGACGCTGCGGATGAGGCCCATGGCCGCGGCGACCTGCGGCGCGGCGAAGCTCACGCCCTCGTTGACGCCGTACTCGCCGCCGATCGTGGTCATGCGGATGCCGTGGGCCGGCGCGGCGATGTCGACGCCGCCCCCGATGCTCGAGCAGAGAGTGGGGTTCACGACCGAGCACCAGCGTTCGTCGTTGACGCCCGTGCCGCTGACCACGGTGATGTTGGGGTGGTCGAAGGTGGCGGCGGTGTCGACGCCGCGGTTGTCCATGGACCACACGAGCACCACGTTGCGGGAGCGCATGGTGGCGCCGAGGGTGTCCACCAGCGGCTCCTCCACCCCAGAGAAACTGACGGAGATGACCTTCGCGCCGTTGGCGGACGCCCACATGGCGCCGTTCTGGATGCTGCCGAAGGAGCCGCCCGTGCCCGAGGTGTTGGTGGCGCGGATGGGCATGAGCCGCAGGTTCCACGCGACCCCCGAGATGCCGAGGTTATTGTTGCCCACCGCGCCGAGCACGCCGGCGACGCCGGTGCCGTGCCCGTTCGCATCGAGCGTGATCGTGTTCCAGGGCGGATTGATGGTCTGCGGGCGGGGCGGTGCACAGTACGAGCAGTACCCCAGGACCATGTTGCTGGCGAGGTCGGGGTGGGTGAAGTCCACGCCGGTGTCGATGACGGCGACGATGACCTCGGGCGAGCCGGCAGAGATGTCCCACGCCGCGGGCGCGGAGATGCGCCCCAGATGCCACTGCGACTCGAACCACGGATCGTCGGGGATGACCTGGTGCGCCTGAACGGGATACAGAATCCAGTCGGGCCGGACCCACTCGTACAGGCCGGACTCGAGCAGCATCGCGCCCAGGGAGTCCTCCGTGTAGCCGGGCGGGATGGTGATGAAGTACTCGTCAACGTGCGCGACGTACTCGTGCGTGAAGGTGCGGGCGAGGGTGCGGGCCTGGCTGTCACGGGAGCGCGCTTCGTGCGGGGGCAACTCGCTCATGCTGTCGAGAGGCCAGGGGCGCACGATGAGTCGGCCGGAGAAGTCCTTGACCCCGGGCTGCGCGCGGAATGGCGGGCCCCAGGGGCCGAGGTTGGCAGGAGCGTCGGTGTTCGGCTGCGCTGGCGCGTGCGGCGACATAGCGCCCATCGCGAGGAGCAGTGAACAGATGCTCGGTGTGCCCAGCCTCACTCTCTCTACCCCAGCTCCCCCGAACCAGCGCGAATTGCAGCAGAAAACCGGTGTTCTGTCAATGAAGTTCTGGCCAGTCTGACACAATGTTGAGTGATCAGAGCAGAAAAAAACTCCGGCCCGCTGAGGGGCCGGAGTTCGATTGGAAACATGCGGTGATGTGCGATTCAGCGCCGACGACGGCGGGCGGAGGCGATGAGGCCGGCCCCGGCGAGCAGCGTCGCTGCGGCGGGCGTGGGGACGATCTCGATCTCGATGCGGGTCTTCTCGTTCCAGCGGCCGCTGAGGGCGGCGCTCATGTTGTTCACGAGCGTGAGCTGGAGGCTGTTCATTGAGATGCCGTTGCGGACAGCGATCGCGGACCACGGAATGGGCGAGCCCGTGCCGTTCGTGACGACGAGCGGGTCTTGGAACTGCGGGAAGTCCGGGACGTTGAGGTCGCGGACGAAGAGGCTGCCGCTGATCACGTTGCCGCTCGTGTGGGAGCGGTTGCCGAACTCGCGGATGATCACGCCGGTGATCGGGCCGTTGATGGCGGCGATGGTGACCTGGAGGGTGTCGGTCTTCGGGCTGTTGAAGGTGGCGCCAAAGTTGGAGGGCGTGAAGATGAATGTATTGCCGGCGATGACCGGGTTGCCGAAGTAGCCGCTGTTGGTGTAACCGTTGGACCAGGTGAAGTCGAGCGCGGTGCCCGACGGGTTGGTCCATTGGACGATGGCGTGGGCCGCGGGGGCGATGGTGAAGGCCACCACCGCGACGCCGGCCAGCCTGACGATTGCGTTCATCTCTCTTCTCTCCATCCGTCTACAGGTGTTCCGAGAACAAACGGGTTTGAGCAAGAGCGAACCCCGCCGTCAGCAAGCGGGTTTCGCCAAGGGCGACAGGATCAGCGGCGGCGGCGGCTGGCCAGGCCGAGACCGGCGAGGCCGAGGAGCGCTGCGGCCGAGGGGGCCGGGACGATGCTCAGAGAGAAGGAGCCCTGCGTGTTCGGCAGGGTGATGATGGAGGCCGTCTCGCCCGGGGCGGAGATGGCGATGATGGTGTTGGTGAAGATGAGGTCGAGGCTGGTCACCGGCGGGAAGCCGAAGAGCGAGAAGTCGACCGTGGAGCCGCCGTACCAGGTGCCGTACTGGTCAGCGTCCATGCCCACGACGGGCATGGTGGTAGCGTTGCCGGCCGAGCCCGCGTCGGGGGCGACGACCGTCGAGAACGCGTCGCTGACGGTGCGGGGGGAGTTGCGGTCGTTGATCGTGAGGTTGCCCTGCACGTCGACCGACGAGTTGGAGCCGTAGACGTAGTAGTTGCCCTGCGAGGCGAAGATCACCTCGGTGAAGAACCGGCCGGGCTGAGCGTGCACGGTCACGCGGAGCGTGTCGCTCTTGGTGATCTGGCCGCCGTTGGACGCGGCGGCGTCGAAGTTCTCGTTGGTGACGAAGAAGAACGTGTCACCGATGACGGTCACGTTGCTTCCGAACAGGCCGTTATCGCTGCGCCCGTTCTGCCAGGAGAGCACGGTGTTGCTGCCGTTGGGGACGTTCCAGGGAACATCGGCCCGAGCAGTCGTCACCCCCGACGCGACCACCAGACCAGCAACCAGCATCAACCCATTGAGCTTCATGTGTCTCTCTCTTTCTGCCCTTGCGGGCAGCACCTCTTGAATCGCGGCTTGCCGTCTCACCCGTGGCCGGCGGTTTGGAAACAGGCCATGAGCGAACCTTGGACCGCGAAAGTCGTCTCTCAGGGGAGGTTTTTACCAGACAGGGGGGCGGAAGGGAAGTGGTGTTTTGAGAAATGCCACCAAGTTTCTGGATTTTGTCGGCGAGGATCCTGTAAGGGTGCGGAGCGGCGAAACTTGCGCATTCCGGTTCTTTCGAGGTTTTTTTCTGAACGGAGGCTGGGTGCCGCGCCAGTTCGCGCTGGCTTGCGGCGACCGGAATGAAAACACCCCCTCCAAAGGAGGGGGTGTTGCCGGGGAAGCAAACCGTAAGCTGTTTCAGGATAAAGGCTTAAGCCGCACGATGCGATCGTCGGTCTCGCCGGCGCGCCCGCGCCCGTCGCGGTTGCTGGTGGAGAAGTAGATGAACCCATCCGGACCCACGGTGATCGCCCGCACCCGCCCGTAGCCGGTCAGCAGGGTGTCATCGGAGGTCACCTTGCTGCCGTCGAGGGTGATGCAGCGGATCTGCTGCCCCAACAGGCACGCGGCGAGGTACTTGCCCTTGAGCTCGGGGAACTTTTCCCCGTCGTAGAAGCAGCCGCCGCCGGGGGCCATGGTGGGCCGACGCCACAGGACCAGGGGCGACTCCATCCCCTCCTTCTTCTGGTCATAGAAGATCTCGGGCCAGCCGTAGTTCTTGCCCTTCTGGATGTGGTTGAACTCGTCGCCACCGCCAGCGGGGCGGGAGCCATCGCGTACCTCGCCGGAGGGGCCGTGCTCGGTGGAGAAGAGCTCCTTGGTGTCGGGGTGCCAGTCGAAGCCCTGCGGGTTGCGGTTGCCGAGGGTCCATATCTCGGGGCGGGCGCCCTCGGTCTTCACGAAGGGGTTGTCATCGGGAGCGGTGCCGTCGTCATTGACGCGGAGGAATTTGCCGCCAAGGTCCTTGAGGTCCTGGGCGCGGTCCTGCTCGAACATTTCGCCGGTGGAGATGTAGAGCTTGCCGTCGGGGCCGAAGGCGATCTGGCAGCCGGAGTGATTGCCCTTCACGCCGATGCCCGACACGATGACCTTGTCCTGCTGGAGCGTCGAGCCGGTGTCTACGTAGCGGACCACGCGCACGTCCCTCCCCTCCCCCTTGTAACCGAAGGCGAGGTAGACGTACTTGTTGGTCTTGTAGTCCGGGTGCAGGCACATGCCCATGAGGCCGGTCTCGCTGGCGACCAGCACGTCCGGGACGGTGAAGTAGGGTTCTTCCCGCAGCTTGCCGTTCTCGTACACGCGGACGCGCCCCGCGCGCTCGGTGAAGAACATGCGGCCGGCAGGGTCGAACACGATGGCCCACGGCACCTTGACCCCGGTCACTACGTCCTCGGCCTGATGGCGGAAGTCGATGCCGGTCTTGGAAAGCGTCTGGGGCTTGGCGGCGGGCGCGTTGGTCTGGCCGCACGCGGCGGTGGTTCCGGCGAGAAGCAGGAGGAGGCAGAGGGTCTTCATCGATGGGCTCCGCGGGGTTCAGTGAGAAGTGAGGGGAAATGGTAAGCAGGCGGGGAGCGGTGTACCGCCGCGCAAGGGTGACGTCGTATGCAGGGACGCGCTGAGGGCGCGAGCGTTCGATCGCTTGCGCGATCGGCTCTTTCAGGCTGCGCGGAGCAGCCAGACGTTGATGCCCGCGTACGCCAGCGTGAAGACAAAGAAGGAGAGGCGGTCGAGGCGGGCGCACGCTGCTTCCTTGCCGGCCTGGAACAGCCGCAGCGAGATGATCGACTGGATGATGCTGGTCACGATGAAGCCGATCGCGATCATGACGACCTTGTCGGCGAGGGTGACCTGGTTGCCGTCTGGCAGGCTGGAGCTGATGACGTAGGCGGAGGCCATGGCCGCGAAGACGGCGCCGACGCCCAGGCCGAAACGGGGGTCAAGGTCGATCGGCTTGATGTTGAAGGCGAGGATGGCGACGAAGACGCTGAGGTAGAGGCTCCAGAACATCTTGATGGGGTAGCCGATGCCGGGGCGGTCGACCGGGACCTGGAGCGTGAAGCGGGCGTAGCTGCTCTTGCCGTCCTCGGGCTGCGCGGGGTCCCCGAAGGTACTGGCGTAGTTGTGGGTGGCGACGACCGCGGCAGTGGTGCCGATGCGCCAGCCCGCGAGAGCGATGGACTCCTGGAGCTTGCTGTTGCGGGCGTCGGGCACGTATCGGATGACCTCGATGCCGTCGCTGGTCTCCTCGACGGAGATCTCGAGGGTGTGGTCATCGATGGGGAAGCGGGTGACGTCGAACTCCTGGGTGATGCGGGCGCGGACCTTAGCGCACTGGTAGTGCACGCCGCCCTCACCCCCCACCACCGTCTCCTCATTCTCGAGCCCCTCGACCTGCCCGCCGACGACCTCGAACTTCTTCAGGGGGTTGAGGTCCTTGTCGCCCTTCCAGCGGAACCACAGCCAGAACACGGCCGTGAACTGGCGGTCTTTGAGGGAAGGATCGTCGAGCTGCACGACGTACATGCCGACGGTGACGTCGGTGTGGGGCGACGGGGGTGTTGTCTGGGCGAGGGCGCTCGGGTGAGCGAGCAGGATTGAGAGCAGCAGGATGAGGGCGCCAAGGGCGCGGGTCAGGGGCATGGGGGCCCATGGTACCGGAGAGCGGGAATCCGGACCAACAGGGGTGGCGTCCGATGTGTCGCACCAGGGCGGTTCCTTGCACGATCTTCGCGGAAAACAGCGCGGGAGTCGCAATGGCGGGGCGTGCAGATCACATGGGAATCCGCAGACCTTGCGGTACCATGCCGCCTTACAGGAGGACCACTCATGGGGATCAGGACCATTGCACTTCGTACGTTCGCGCCGGCCGCTCTGGCGCTGGCTGCCCTTGCACCGATGGCTGACGCGGAGATATACACCCGCGTGGCGGTGTTGAGCGCGATGCAGGAGGTGCCCACCAACGCGTCCACCGCGCAGGGCTACGGGCGCTTCGTGATCGACACCGTCGCGAACACGATGAGCTACCGGATCGTGTACGCGGGCCTCACCAGCGCAGAGACGGCCGCCCACATCCACGGCATGAGCGACCCCGGGGTGAACTCGGGCGTGGTGCATGCCCTCCCCTCGGGCCCGGTGAAGGTGGGCGTGTGGAACTACGCCGAGGCCCAGGAGAACGACATCCTCAACGGGCGCACCTACGTCAACGTGCACACGACGAACTTCGGCGGCGGCGAGATCCGCGGCCAGATTGTGTCGGGGCATGCGGAGCTCGATACCGGCCAGGAGGTGCCCCCGTTGGCGCTGCCTGGGCGCGGGTTCGCGCTGTTCAACATCGATGCCACGGCGAACACGCTGCGGTACTACATCTCTTACGGCGGCCTCGCGTCTGCGGAGACAGCCGCGCACATCCACGGGTTCAGCATGCCGGGGACCAGTTCGGGCGTGCTGCACGGGCTCCCCGCAGCCAACCCCAAGGTGGGCGTGTGGAACTACACGGAGGCGCAGGAGCAGCGGATCATCGACGGGATGACATACGTCAACATCCACACCGTCAACAATGGCGGGGGCGAGCTGCGTGGACAAATCGTGTTCAGCGTGAACCCGATCGACGGGCAGCAGGAGGTCGGGCCGGTGACGACGCCCGCCACGGGCGGGGCCCTGATCTCGCTGGACCGGGCGAACAACATTCTCGGGTACGACATCCGGCGCCTGAGCCTCTCGAGCAACGAGACGGCGGCGCACATCCATGGCTACGCCCCGGTGGGCGCGAACGCCGGCGTGGTGCACACGCTGCCGGCGGGCAGCCCCAAGCGCGGGACGTGGACCTTCGGCGCGGCCAATGCCGCGGCGGTGCTCGATGCCAGCACGTACGTGAACATTCACACGGTGAACTTCGGCGGCGGCGAGGTGCGCGGGCAGATCTTCTGGCCCTCGCTCTTCCCCTGCTCGCCACTGGTGACCACCAACCCCACGGACGTCACAGTTACCAGCGGCGGCTCGGCCCAGTTCACGGTGGCGGCCAACCCCCGCGGCGGCGGCGGGCCCAACTACCAGTGGCGGCGCAACGGCTCGCCCCTGAGCAACGCGGCCTCCTTCTCTGGCGTGAACTCCGCGACACTCACCATCAACCCTGCGACCGCGGCCGAGCAGGGCAGCTATGACTGCGTGGTGAGCAACTCCTGCGGCGGCATGGCTAGCACCGCGGCGAAGCTGACCGTTACCGGCGGCTGCCCCGGCAACGAGTGCGGGCCGCAGGACTTCAACGGCGACGGCGACTCGGGCACAGACCAGGACATCGAGGCGTTCTTCGCCTGCCTGGGCGGGAACTGCTGCGACACCTGCTTCTGCCAGGGCAGCGACTTCAACGGTGACGGGGACATCGGCACCGATCAGGACATCGAGGCGTTCTTCCGCGTGCTGGGCGGGACGCCCTGCTGAGGCTGATTGGATCTGAAAACGAGAAGGCCCGGCGCGATGCGCCGGGCCTCTTTTGTTTCCTGAGTTGAGAAGAGAAGAGGTCGGCCCGCGCCGGGCCGAGCGCTCCCCTACGGTCGCGGTTCCTATCGGTAGTGGTTCTTAGCGGCGGCGGCGGGTGGCGAGGCCTGCGAGGCCGGCCGTGAGCATTAGGGCGGCGCTGGGGGCTGGGACGGCGGTGAGGCTGATGGTGAAGGGGGCGCTGTCGGCGAGGAAGCCGGAGGCGTCGCGGAACCGCCACGTCATTGTCTTGATCTCGCCCGGCGTGGTGCTGGTGATGTTCCAGACCGGCATGTGGTGGATGACCGGGGAGCCGAGGACAATCTCGCCGCCCACGGGCAGCGGACCACCGGCGCCGAAGACGTGGATGCCGGGGCTGCTGGAGACGAGGATGGCGCGGATATCAACGCTCGGGGGGAAGACGTCGGTGCCCAGGTGCGGGTGGGCGGTCTCGGCGGAGGTGAAGCCGATATCGGCCGCGGCCCAGCCGTTGACGCCGGCGAACACTGACGGCGGCACGTGCCAGGGCATGGGCTCGCCGTGGGCGTGAACGTGGATGCGGTTGCTGGCGAGGTGCCAGTCGAGCATCATTTCGTTCATGTGGTGGGGTTGGGCGAGGGCGGGAGCCGCGAGGGCTGCGGCGATAGCCGTGGTGAGGGCTGCGGTCTTCATGTGTGCTCTCTCTCGAAGGACGGATGGGGCGCGGCGGAAGGCGCCCCCGGGGCGCATGTCGCGGGTGACACGCGGCTTGCAGGATATCGGCAAGTTGCTGGGACGCAAGGGGTTGCGGCGGGCTAGTCAACGCCCTGCGCGGCGAGCCAGCGCTCGGCGTCGAGGGCGGCCTGGCAGCCCATGCCCGCGGCGGTGATCGCCTGACGGTACTCGGCGTCGGCGACGTCGCCGGCGGCGAAGACGCCGGGGATGTTGGTGTGGCTACCGCGATGCTTGAGGTCGATGTAGCCCTTGTCGGTGAACTCGAGCCCGGTGTCCTTGAGGAACCTGGTCGCGGGCGTGTGGCCGATCGCGATGAAGAGACCCTTCACCGTGAGCTGCGTCTTCTCGCCGGTGACGGTGTCCTGGAGGAGCACACCCTCGATCTTTTCGCCGCCCAGGACGTCGGCCACCTGCTTGTTCCAGTGGACCTTGACGTTGGGGCGGCTGAGCAGCCGCTGCTGCATGATCTTGCTGGCGCGGAAGCTGTCGCGCCGGTGGATGATGTGCACGGTGCTGGCGAACTTGGTGAGATAGGTTGCCTCTTCCATGGCGGTGTCGCCGCCCCCCACCACCGCGAGCTCCTGGTTGCGGAAGATGGGGAGCGCGCCGTCGCAGACAGCGCACGCGGACACGCCGCCGCCGCTGAGGGCCAGCCGCATCTCGTTCTCCAGGCCCAGCCAGTTGGCCTGGGCGCCGGTCGCGATGATCACGGACATGGCCTTCACCGGCGGGCCGCTCTCGGGGTAGAGCGTGAATGGGCGTGTGGAGAAGTCGCAGCGCTTGATGTCGTCTTCGATGATGGTCGTCTTGAGCCGCTCGGCCTGGGCGCGGAAGAGGTCCATCAGCTGCGGGCCCATCACGCCGTGGGGGAAACCGGGGTAGTTCTCAACCTCGGTGGTCAGCATGAGCTGGCCGCCGGGGAGGACGGGGCCGGGGTCCTGGCGGGGGGTGCCGATGTAGACGACGGGGTTGAGCGCGGCTCGGGCGGCGTAGATGGCGGCGGTCCAGCCGGCGGGGCCGGAGCCGATGATGACGACCTTGTGGATGGGATCGGGCATGGGGGAAAGCGAAAAGTAAAAAGCGAAAAGTGAAAATGAGGAGGGCTGTCGCTGTCGGCAGATTGGCCCTTTGAACCTTTGCCCTTTGCCCTTTTACTCGGTCACCTTCAGGTCGCCCCGATCGATCAGGTGCTGGCGGTAGAGGCTGAGGACCGGGGGCCACATGAGGTAGTCAGCGCCCTGCACGACGTCGGTGGTGTTCTGGATGCGGCGGGCGCCGTTGCTGCGCTGATCGGTGCCGATGGAGAAGAGCACCCACACGTCGTTCTGGAGGTTGACCTTGAAGTTGGTTTCGCCGCGGGAGGTGTAGACCTGCATCTCGTGGGGCTTGGCGACATCGCGGGGGTCCTTGGGCTTGGGCATGGGGATGAAGTAGCTGAAGAAGGGCGTGCCGCCGCGTCCGACGGCGGCGTCGTAGTAGTCGATCTCGAGGCGGTCGATCCAGCGGGGGCGGACCGATGCGAGCGTGGGCGGGAGGTTCTTGTTGTGCTCGGCGAAGGCCACGAGGGCGAGGGACATGCGGGTGCCGGCGGCCTCGACCTTTGCCTTCTGACGCATCTCGATCAGCTGTGCCATGTTGGGCGTGGTGGTCTCGACCACTGCGACGCGGGCCCGGTCGAGCTTCTCGTAATCACTCTTGATGTCCCGGAGACGGTCGAAGTAGTGCGTGGTCCAGCGGCGCTGGAAGTCGTTGTGCACAGAGCGCACGCTATCGGCGGCGTCAAAGCCGTTGAGCTGGGCCTTGGCGGCGGACTGGTACTGGGCTGCGACTGAGAACAGCCGCAGGGGGAAGTCGCTCGCACCCAGGCGCGACATCGTGGCGGCGAAGACGTTCTCGTTGATGGCGCCGCGCTCGCCATACAGACGAGCATTGAGCTGCTCGGCGGCGACACGGTTGGCGACCGGGTACTTGATCCGCTCGAGGTTCATGTAGCCCTGCTCGGACTCGGTGAGGCGCTTGATCTGGTCGGGAACCTGGGTGACCTCGTACTTCTGCTGGCCGCGCAGGTCGGTGTAGGCGATGTCGCGGGCCCGCTCCATGGCGTGCGCGATGAGCCCCAAGCCCCAGGCGACCTCCGCGAAGAACTGGCGGTCGGCCATCTGCCGCCCGAAGTACGCGAGGTCGATCATCAGGGTCACCGCGTCGGCGGCTTTTCCCTCTGCGGTGAGGCGGGTCGCCTCGACGTTGGCCAGGGCAGCCATTGCGTCCAGGGCGGGCAGGTACATGTGCTTGGCCGCGGCCAGCAGGGGCGGGTCGCCCAGCTCTGTGTACAGGCCGGTGCGGATGATCTCGGGGCTGACGCCGTCAGCTCCGTAGGGCTGTCCGAAGGCGTACGCCTGCTTCCAGTCGGCCTCGCTGGCCACCTTGTGCAGGGCCTCAAGCACGGCCTTCTGGGCGGGGGCCTGGGCCCACTCGGCGGCCGCCGCGAACTCGGGGCTGTTGGCGGGCATCAGCGCCGCCTTGTCGGGCGTGTTCACGCCCGCGGGGGCCTTGTCCATCTTGGCCAGCAGCGGCAGCAGGATGGTGTCGCTGCGCCTGGTGGCGGAGATGGGGCGGTACTCGTTGTTGACGCGGGAGACGAAGTCCTCCTGAGCCTCTGCGCGTTGCGCGAAGGAGACACCGGGCGCGAGGTCAAGGACTCCCATGGGCAGGAGCGCGGCGGCAGCAAGGACGAACGCACGCATCGGGGTGGTCATGGCCCGATGGTAGCAGTTTTGGGTGGCCGTGGCCCGAAACAGGGCCGGGCGAGACCCCGGGTTTCAGCGCTTCTCGTCGTACCGCACCTCGTCGTACTTTGTGGCAGTGCTGGGCTTGCGGCCGAGCATGCCGTCGACGGCGCGGTCGGCGGCGGTGTTGCTGCGGTACTCGGTCTGGGTGCGGGTGCCGACGCCGCCCAGGCCCTTCGTGGCGACGGTGCGGCGGTAGCAGCCGGGGAGGACAAGGAGAGAAAGGGCGAGTATGGCGAGGAGGAGCCGGGGCATAGGGGGATGTTACCGCGAGTGACGTTCGGAACGAGCCCGGAACCTTGGTGACGGGTCATCGGTGGCAGGGGCGATGTGAGCAGCACCCGCTCGCTTACGCTCGGGGCTCGTTGCGAACGGCAGCACCCGGTCACTTCGTTGGGGGCTCGTTACGATCGGTACTTAAAGTTCTACACGTGCCGCAGTTTGTTGAGGCCGTTAAGGGCCGCGACCTTGTAGCACTCGGCGAGGGTGGGGTAGTTGAAGACGGTGTTGACGAAGTACTCGACGGTGGCCTTGAAGGCCATGGCGCACTGGCCGATGTGGATGAGCTCGGTGGCGTTGGTGCCGATGATGTGGACGCCGAGGATTGCGTGGGACTCCTGGTGGATGAGGAGTTTCAGCATGCCGAGGTCGTCGCCCAGGAGCTGGCCGCGGGCGATCTCCTTGTACTGCGCGATGCCGGCCTCGTAGGGGATGCCGTCCTGCGTGAGCTTCTCCTCAGTCCAGCCCACCATCGAGATCTCGGGGATGGAGTAGATGCCGTAGGGCAGCAGCTCGGCGGTAGTCTCGAAGCGGGCGCCGAACATGTGGCAGGCGGAGAGGCGGCCCTGCTCCATGCTGGTGGAGGCGAGGGCGGGGAAGCCGACGACGTCGCCCACGGCGTAGATGTGGGGCACCGCGGTCTGGAAGCACTCGTTGACCTTGATGCGGCCGCGGTTGTCGGCGGTGAGGCCCGCGGCCGCGAGGTTGAGCCTGTCGGTGGCGCCCTGGCGGCCGATGGCGTACATGAGGCAGTCGGCGCGGAGGGTCTTGCCGGACTCGAGCACGGCCTCGGCCATGATGTTGTTGTCGGCGCGGGCGCCGGCGGGGGCGTCCACCTTGCGGATGGAGACGACCTTCTCCCCCATCCGCAGCGTGACGCCCGCCTGCCGCAGGTGGTACTGCAGGGCCTCGATGATCTCGGCGTCGACGAAGTCGAGCAGACGGGGGCGGCCCTCGATGAGCGTGACCTTGACGCCCAGCATGGCGAGCATGCTGGCGTACTCGGTGCCGATGACGCCCCCGCCCACGATGATCATGGAGTGCGGGAGCTTCTTGAGGGTCAGCAGCTCGTCGGAGGTGATGACGTCCTCGTGGTCGAAGGGGATGGTGGGCGAGCGGGCGGGGGTGGTGCCGGTGGCGATGACCACGTTCTCGGCGCGGATGAGCTCGGTCTGGTGCTCCCCCACTACTTTGATGGTGTGCGGGTCCTCGAAGGAGGCCCAGCCGTTGATGAGGGCGATGCCGTTGCTGGCGAAGTGGCCGCGGACCAGGTCGACCTCGGCGCGGATGATGGGGCGGCAGGCCTCCCACAGGTTGGCGAGGGTGGAGTCCTTGGAGTGGGCGGCGGCCTCGGAGGTGCCGGCGCGCCGGCCGATGCCCGTGCCGACGCGGCAGTGGCCGAGGTTGAGGATGGCCTCGCGCAGGGCCTTGCTGGGGATGGTGCCGGTGTTGACGGCGACGCCGCCGATGCTGCCGTAGCCCTCGACCACGCACACGGACTTGCCGAGCTTGGCCGCCTGGATGGCGGACTTCTGGCCCGCGGGGCCGCTGCCAATCACGAGGAGGTCGAAGGCACGCATGGGGGCGAGTGTACGTGAACGGGGGCTTAGACGTTTCGGGTTCGCGGAGCACCGGGAGGGCAAGACATAGTGACGAAGACGTCGCCATGGCACGCAGAGGCACTACCCTCGCGGCATGGCAGAAACCTCTCAAGGGCACCTGTTGGCGGTGGCGGTGGGCAACACTCGGACGCGCTTCGGCGTCTTCCACGGGGATGAGCTCTCCGACCAGCAGTCGTTGCCCAACGCGGATGTGGCGGCCCTGGTCCAGGCGGTGCTGAAGGCGGCCGAGGGCGAGCACGGGGTGTCGATCGTGATCGCCGACGTGAACCCCAAGGTCGCCGACCAGCTGCAGAAGGCTCTCGAAGACGCGGGCGAGGAGAACGTCTTCCGCATCGGGCGGGATATCGAGATCCCCATGACCCACTCGCTGGAGGACGGCAGCACCCTGGGGCAGGACCGCCTGCTGTGCGCCTTCGGGGCCTTTGCCCGGGCCAAGCAGGCGTGCGTGGTGGTGGACGCGGGCACGGCGGTGACGGTGGACTTTGTCGACGGCGAGGGCGTCTTCCACGGCGGGGTGATCGCCCCGGGGCTAAACATGATGCTCCAGGCGATGCACGAGAAGACGGCCAAGCTGCCCGCCCTCGCCTACCAGACGCCCGAGCGCGGCGGGGCGCTGCAGATCGGGGACGCCAAGCGCCCGCAGGGTGAGGTGGTTGACGAGGGGCCTGCGCAGCCCAGCGTTCCCAATCCGTTCGGCAAGGACACGAAGAACGCGATGCTGCTGGGCGTCACCAACAGCGTGATTGGTCTGGTGCGGTACACGGCGGAGCAGTACGCTGAGTTCTTCGGGGCCTACCCGCAGGTGGTGGCGACCGGCGGGGATGCGCCGGCGCTCTTCGGGCAGGAGGCCACCGAGGGCGGGGGGGTGGTGGAGTCGATCGTGCCGGACCTGCAGCTGATCGGGATCCTGGAGGTCTGCCGCGCGGTGGAGGAGATGCGGGCGAGCGGGATGGAGTGACGGCAGGGGTGCTTTGGGGGCGCGGGAATGTACAGGGTGCTATGGGAGCTGCCCGAGCCATCGTCGACGCGCGTGGGCGCGGAGATGCGGGTGCTGCGCGGGCGCAGCCAGACGCTGTCGATTGAGTACCCCTACGCGGTGGTGGAGATCGCGTTCGAAGGTGTGGAGCAGTCGGTGTGCACGCACGTGACGAGCTTGCGGAGGCGGGCCCTGGACGCGCAGGACAGGTTAGTGGAACTGCTGTACTCGCGGTGGCGGGCGAGCGCCCAGAAGCACTTCAACGGCAAGGACCCAACCAAGCTGCGGCACCTGCGGGTGTGCCTGCACGGCGGGCCGTGCTATGACCTCGTGTGCACCGGGTACACGCACCGGGTGCGGTGCGAAGGGCTGCGGTGACGCCCGGGCGTGTCGATGCGGTGTGGTCGTTGCTCACGCCGCCAGGCACCGGGGCAGTCGCCATCGTGCAGTTGCACGGCGATATTGACGGAGCCCTACAGGCGTGCGGGCTTGCGCGCGTGCGCGTCGGCCAGATCGCGCTGCGGGACTTGATGGGCGTGGATCGGGGGCTGGTGGCGCGGGTTCGTGCGGATGTGTGCCAGCTGATGCCGCACGGCGGCGTGGCCGTGGTGCGGGAGTTGTGCCGTCTGCTGGTCGATCGCGGGGTTCGGGAGGAGGCATCACCGGATCCGCGGGTGCTGTACCCCGAAGCGCGGTCGGAGGTAGAGGCGCGGGCGCTGGCGGTGCTCGCGAGGGCGGCGAGCCCGTGGGCGGTGGACCTGCTGTTGGCCCAGCACGCGTTGTGGGCGGAGGCGGGGACGGCGAGCGACCCCGAGCGCGACCGCGTGCTGCGGCGGCTCATCGACCCGCCGCTGGTGGTGGCGTTCGGGGCGAGCAACATCGGGAAGTCAACGCTGGTGAATGCGCTGGCTGGAAGGGGCGTGTCGATCGTTGCTGATGAGCCTGGGACGACGCGCGATCACGTAGGCGTGATGCTCGACCTCGGGGGCGTGGTGGTGCGGTACGTGGACACGCCCGGCGTGCGGGCGGGGGCGGGGGCGGTCGAGCGCGAGGCGCTGGCGAACGCAGTGGAGCTGGCGGTGGGCGCGGACTTGCTGCTGTGGTGCGGCGATGCGGGGTCGGGGCTGGTGGAGCTGCCCCTGCCGCTGGCAGGATTGCCGCGGGTGACGGTGGCGCTGCGCGAGGACATGGGGCGGGCGGGGTTCGAGGCCGAGGCGCGGGTGAGCGCTGCGCGGGGAGAGGGGCTGCCCGAGCTCGCGGGGGTGGTGCGCGAGCGGCTGGTTCCGCGGGAACTGGTGGAGCGGCGTCAGGCGTGGCAGTTCTGGTGACCCCAGTGAAAAAAAGCACCGAGATGAAGGCATCTCGGTGCACACGGTGCAATGAGCTGACTGCTGAGACGAGGTTGGCCGCCAATCCGGGACTTCGCCCAGGGCGGCTCAGTCCCGGCGTCGTGTTTACCGCTCGTTGGTGCCGATCAGCACGGCCTCGGCGATGACGTGGCCCTTCATGGCTTCCTCCAGCTCCTTGCGGGTGGCGCCGGGCTTGAGGTCGAGAGTCTTGTCGAGGGCGTAGAGCTTGAAGTTGTAATGGTGAACGCCGGCACCCTTGCGGGCCGCGGGACCGAGGTAGCCGATCTGGCGGAAGCTGCTCGTGCCCTGAGTGATCTTGACGGGGGTGGTGAGCTCGGCGTTGTCCTTGCCGTTGGGCAGGCCCTCGGGCAGTTCCTTCACGTCCGCCGGGATCTTGTACACCACCCAGTGCACGAAGTTGCCGGCGTCGGGGTCGAACATCACCAGCGCGAACTCCTTGGTCTCGGCCGGGGCGCCCTCCCACTTGAGGGCGGGGGAGATGTGCTTCTTCGTGGGGTCCGCGGGGTCGCCGTCGACCGTGTGCTTCTTGGGCATCTGCTTGTCGTGCTCGATGCTCGGGCTGGTGAGCTTCAGGCCCGACTTCTTGGTGTCGGGCTTTTTGTCGTCGGTCTTGGGGTTCGGCGTGGGCTTGTCGGTCGGCTGGCTGCTGGGGGTGTCTTTGGGCGCGTCCTTCTGAGCGGGCGCCTTCGCGGGATCGTTCTGCTTGGGCTGGGGCTCGGACTTCTTCTCAGGCTGCTTGGGGGCGGGTTGAGCGAGGGCCAGGGAACCCGCGGCCAGTGCGGCGAGGAGGACGGCGACGGTGGTGTGCTTCATGGGCGAGAGCGTACTCGGACGCAGAGCACCATGCCAAGGGCCACGATGAGGGGGCGTGCGTTCGGCGGGCGTGGGGTAAACGTGGGGTAACATGGGCGGCCCGCGGGCGTATCTATGGATACCGCCGCGGGCGGTGCTGGAGGTTGGCTGATGCGGGTACACGGGAAGTTGAGGCGCTGGGCACTTGTGGGCGCGGCTGGCTGCGCAGGGCTCCTGTGCACCGCGCTGCCGGTGCTGGCCGGGCCGCTGAATCGCGCTCTTGTGGACCGCGACGCGAGCTGGCTGGTGCACGTTGACGCCGAGGCGGCGCAGCGGTCGTCACTGCACGCGTTCATGCTCAGGCGTCTGGACGAATCCGACAAGGCGAAGCTGGAGGAGTGCCGCAAGCGCTTCGGCATCACGCCCGCGGATATCAAGGGGCTGACGGTCTACGGCTTCAGCGTGGCCGAGGACGGGGTCGCGGTGATCACGACCACGGGAAAGGCCGACGAGCTGGCGGTGAAGCTGCCGACGGCCGGGCTGGAGGACTTCAAGACGCGTGTCGAGGGTGCGGTGCACTACTTCTCCTTCAAGCACGAGGGGCAGACCTTCCACGCGGCGGTGCGGCCGTCGGGCGCGCCCGATGAACGGCTGGTCCTCATCGCCGGCACCGCCGGAGCGCTGGAGAAGGGGCTGAAGGTTGCGGCTGGCCTGGCGCCCAGCCTCTCCGGGGAGGTGCAGGCCAACAACCTGCTGGCGACCGCGGAGCCGGATAGGGCCTCGATCGTGTTTGTTGTGGCGCGCGATATGGCCAACGACCCCCAGGCCAAGGCGAACTTCCTGCGGAACGCAAAGGGCGTGGTGGTGGACATCGGAGAGACCGGCGAGGGGGCGCGCGAGGTGTACGCGAACCTGACCCTGACCGCGACCAACGCGAAGGTGGCGGAGGAGCTCCGGCAGACCTGCCAGGGCATGATCGCGCTGGGCACCATGCTCGCCCGCGAGAACAAGGCGGATGGGATTGTCGAGTCGCTCCAGGGTGTGAAGGTGGTGCTGGACGGCGATAAGCTCTCGGTGACCGGACGCGAAAAGTCGGACGCGGTGCTCACCAAGCTCGAGCGGTTCATCGTGGAGATGGAGAAGTCGGAGAAGGGCGCGTCGATCGGCATCAAGCGAGAAACCAGGGACGCAGAAGAGAAGGACGCGCCGGAAGCCGCGAACACCGCCAAGGGCGCCACGAAGGAGCCGGTCGGCAGCCCTGCGCCCAAGCCCTAACCCGCCTGTGACGCTCGACTCTTCCAGCCCCAGCATGGAGGCCAAGCCCGCGTCGATGAAGACGCCGGAGCAGCTGGCGGCGCGCGCGGCGGAGGGCTCGCTCGAAGCCTTCGGCGAGCTGGTCAAGCGGTTCGAGGTGCGGCTGTTCAACTTCCTGCTGCGGCGCACCGGCAGCCGCGCCGATGCGGAGGACCTGACGCAGGAGGCGTTCATCAGGGCGTGGGAGCGGATCCAGCGGTACGAGCCGCGCTGGCGGTTCTCGACGTGGCTGTTCACGATCGCGGCGCGTCTGGCGGTGAGCCACCACCGCAAACGGCGGCCGACGCTGCGGTGGATCGAGGAAGAGGACAGCGACGCGCCAACGCCGTTTGACCGCGATGACGACATCAATAGCGGGGCCAAGCTGTGGCGGCTGGCGGGCAAGGTGCTGACGCCCGAGCAGCACACGGCCCTGTGGCTCCGCTATGCCGAGGACATGGGGATCGACGAGATCGCCGCGGTGCTGAAGAAGAGCCAGGTCGGTGTGCGGGTGATGCTGTTCCGCGCGAGGCAGCTGCTGGCGGAGCAGTCGCAGCGGGAGCAGGAGGCATCGCGCGTCTACGACGCCAAGGCCGGGATGAGGGCCCCCGTGCTGCGCCGCGGCGACGAGGGTCTGGCAGGGAGCTTGTCATGAACGAAGTGCAGAGTGCCAACGTTGTGTCCGCCGTGCTGGATGAGGGCTACCCCGGCCCCGTTCCGCCCGAGTTCGCGGAGCAGGAGCGTGTGCACGCGGCCCTCTCGAACAAGCGGCAGTTGACGTGGGCCAAGCCGAGCCCCGAGCTGGGGGCGCGGATCATGCTGCGGGCGAGCCTGGTTCGCCCGGCCGCGAAGCCGCGCCGGTGGCCGCTGGCGATGGCGGCGGGCGTGGCACTGGCGGGTGGGCTGTCGTGGCTGGTGGTGCTGCAGGCGTCCAGGCCGGCGATTACGCCGCAGCCGGAGCAGCCGCAGCAGCGGTACGCGGACGCGACACCCGTTCGCCCCGTGCAGTCGGCCCCCATCGACCTGTCGCTGCTGACCAGGCTGCCGGCACGCTCCGAGCCCACGATCGTCGCGTCCTTCGAGCAGCCGCTGATGCGCGAGGTCCAGGCGCTGAGCGAGGACACGCAGCGCGGGATCGACGTTGTGATGTCGAGGCTGCCGGTGGGGATGTCGTTCGCGTCCAAGTAGGCCGGCATGCGGGCGGCGCTGGTATCGTGCCGGCATGAGCACGCCTGTCCTGGTCGGTTCGTGGAATGCGGGGCCCGCGGCGGCGCGGGCGTTGGAGTTGGCCCGCGCGGGCGAGCCGCTCTTGAAAGCGATCGTCGCGGGCATCCAGATCGTGGAGGACGACCCCGAGGAGATGTCCGTCGGCTACGGCGGGCTGCCGAACGAAGACGGCGAGGTCGAGCTGGACGCGGCGGTGATGGACGGGCCGCGCCACAAGGCTGGCGCTGTCGCGGGGCTGCGCCGCATCCGGCACGCGGCCGGGGTCGCGTACGAGGTGCTCCAGCGTACGGACCACGCGCTGCTCGTGGGCGAGGGCGCGTTCAGGTTCGCACGCCAGCTGGGTTTCCCCGAGGGAGACCTGAGCACGCCCATGAGCCGCGAGGCATGGCTGCTCTGGAAGGCGGGGCTCTCGCACAAGGACGCGTGGCTGAGCGCGGATGAGTCGCGGAGTGAGTTCGGTCGCGCCCGCTGGGCGGGGCACGTCGACAACCCCGAGCCGGGCCGGCCACCGCACAACCCACCCCCCGGCGCAAGCGGCGGCTCCCCCACCGCTCCCTTCACGTTCGGCACCATCCATGTATCAGGCCTGGACGCGGCGGGCGACCTCTGGGCGTGCACGAGCACCAGCGGGCTGTCGTACAAGATCCCCGGGCGCGTGGGCGACTCGCCCATCGTGGGAGCGGGGCTGTTCGTCGACAACGCGGTGGGCTCCGCGGGCGCGACCGGACGCGGCGAGTCCACCCTGCACACCTGCGGGGCGTACGAGGTCGTCCGTGGCATGGAGGCGGGGCTCGCGCCGGTGGAGGCGTGCCTGGCAGCGCTGCGGCGGATCGCACGCTTCACCCGCGAGCCGCGCCTGCTCAACGACAAGGGCCAGCCCGGGTTCAACGTAACCCTGTACGCCCTGCGCAAGGACGGCGTCGTAGGGGCCGCGGCCATGCACGCGGGGTACCAGTATGTGGTGCAGCGGGGCGGCGAGGCCCGAGTTGAAAACGCACCACCGCTGTTCGGGTAATCAGGGCCTGAAGGCACGATCATGAGAACATGATCGTGGCACGCGTACGATGGGACATGCCCATCCCCCGTGTCGCCATTGTCGGTCGCCCCAACGTGGGCAAGAGCTCGCTGATGAACATGATCGCGGGGGCGAAGGTCTCGATCGTGGACCCTACCCCCGGCGTGACCCGCGACCGCGTGACCGCACTGGTGGACCTGCAGCCGCCGTACCGGGGCGGCGTCGTCAAGCCGGTCGAGTTCGTGGACACCGGTGGGTTCGGCGTGTATGTGGCGGAGGGGCAGCGGTTTGACGAGGTAGGCGAGGACCTTGCGAAGCTGACGCCGGGGATCGAGAGCCAGATCGAGGCGGCCATCGGCGACGCGGACCTCGTGCTGTTCGCGATCGACGCCCAGGCCGGCATCACACCCCAGGACGCGGAGATCGCCAAGCTGCTCCGCGAGGGGCGGCTGGGCGGGAGCAAGACCAGGAAGGGCGGCAAGGGGGAGAAGACGGCCAAGGCCGCGCCCAAGAAGCGGCCGCCCATCCGCATCGTGGCGACCAAGGTTGACGGCCCCAAGTGGGAATCGCACGCGGCCGAGCTCGCGGGGCTGGGGTTCGGCGAAGCGCTGCCGGTCTCGAGCAAGAACAACTACTTCCGGCGGGACTTCCTCGACGCGGTCTACGAGATGCTACCGGAGCCCGCGAAGGACGACGAGAAGCGGGCAGCGGCGGACCTGCAGATCGCCATCATCGGCAAGCGCAACGCTGGGAAGAGCACGCTGGTGAACACGCTGGCTGGCGAGCCGCGCATGATCGTGTCGGAGATCGCCGGGACGACGCGCGACGCCGTGGACGTGCGTTTTGAAATGGACGGCAAGTCGATCATCGCGATCGACACCGCGGGGCTGCGGCGGAAGCGCTCCTTTCAGAACATGATCGAACACTTCGCGTTCGACCGCGTGCAGCGGGCGGTGGACCGAGCGGACGTGATCCTGCTGCTGATCGACGGGACGGAGAAGATCAGCCAGGTCGACGAGCAGCTGGCCATGATGGCGCAGAAGGCGTTCAAGCCGGTGATCATGGTGGTCAACAAGTGGGACCAGGTCGAAGGCAAGCCCGACCGCAAGGGCAAGCCGATCACCACCGAGACGTTCCAGACGTACGTGCGCAACGAGCTCAAGGGGCTGTGGTTCGCGCCGATCGCGTTCGTCAGCGGCCAGAGCGGGCGGAACGTGCGGAACACCATCGAGCTCGCCTTCGAGCTGCGGCAGCAAGCCAGTGAGCGCGTCACGACTGGCAAGCTCAACCGGCTGGTGCGCTCGATCATCGAGAAGCGCGGCCCCACCGACATCAAGGGCACGTTCGCCAAGGTCTACTACGTCGCTCAGACCGGCATCGAGCCGCCGACGATCACGCTCGTGGTCAACAAGCCCGACCTCTTCACGCCCAACTACCTGCGCTTCCTGATGAACCGCTTCCGTGAGGAGCTGCCCTTCAGCGAGGTGCCGATCCGTATCGTCATCCGCGAGCGCCGCCAGCGCGAGGGCGACCTTGCGGATGCGGGCGAAGAGGGCGAGGCACGGGTCAGCCGCGGCCGCAAGGGCGTGCACGAACGCATGGGCGCCCGCAAGAGCGTGCCGGTGGGTGAGGAGTCGCTTGATGAAGAGGGCGGCGAAGAGCTGCTCAGCGATGAGTTCTCCGAGGTCGTCAACGTCGAAGGTGAGGAGTTGGAAGAGCTCGGCGATGACGCGGCGGAGTACTTCGACGACGAGGATGACAAGTAGCGCTGACGAAACCGGGGCTGAGCCTCTCTGGGTGAATTCGCGGATTGGCAGACCGCTCACCGCGCGACCATTCGCCGCCGATCCGGGTCTCCGGCGAGGCCGCCTCAGTCTCGGCTTCGTCGCGTGATTATCCGACGCTGGGGGTTGCCCATGGCGAGCTTGGCCGCGTCTACGGGCGTGAACCATCGGCGTGCGGCGGCAGGGACACTCGCGGCCTCGTAGACCGTGAATTGCACGTCGCGATGCGTGGTCGTGTGCACGAAGGACTCGATGCGCGTCAGCCCTTCCGCACCGAGCGCCGCCGCCACGGCCTTGCGGGTCGGCAGCTTGCCGGGTGACTCGAGCGTCGGCGGCTGCCACATGCCCGCCCACAGGCCGGTGTCGGGCCGCTTCTCCAGCAGCACGCGGCCGCGATGGTCACGCACGACGACGCAGGCCATGTGCAGGGCCGAACGCTGAGCAAGCACCTTGGGCGCGGGGATCTGGCCCTGGAGCCCACGCGCCCGGGCAGCACACTGCGATGCCACCGGGCACTGGTCACATCGGGGGTTCGCGGGGGTGCAGACCGTCGCGCCCAGCTCCATGAGCCCCTCGTTGAACGACGCGATATCGCGCGACTGAGGGGCAAGCCGCTCCGTCTCTTTCCACGTCCAGGCCATCCCTGACTTCTGGTCCATCTGCTGGCCGCGGATGCGCAGGAGCACGCGGGCCACATTGCCGTCCACGATGGGCTCGGGCCGATGGTACACCATCGAGGCGATCGCACCAGCCGTGTAACGGCCGATTCCGGGCAGCTTGAGCAATGCTGGAACATCGGCCGGGATCACGCCCGCATGCCGCTCCACCACGCCCTGCGCACACGCGTGCAGGTGCCGGGCCCGCCGGTAGTACCCCAGCCCCGACCACTCGGCCAGCACCGCGTCCAGCGGCGCCGCCGCGAGGGCCTGCACGGTGGGGAATCGCCGCATGAACGCGTCGAACTTCTCGATCACCCGCGCCACCTGCGTCTGCTGGAGCATGACCTCGCTGACGAGCGAGCGGTACGCGTCACGCCGCCCCGTCGCAGGGTCGACCGCCCGCCAGGGCAGCTCGCGTGCGTTGGCACGGAACCACGCCACGAGCGCCCGGTCGAGCGCAGAGTCGTCGGCTCCAGCGGCCGGGATCGCCAAGGCGCGCCGCTTCCGATCCGGCTTCGTGGCGACACTACTCCGCCCCACTCATCACCTTCTTTACACCGGCCTTGATCGCCTTCCACTCCGCCGCGGGCGCCTTGCTCACCGTCACCCAGCCTGCCCCGATCAGCACCCCCACCACGCCCGGCACCCCCATCATGGCGGCGCCGAGCGGGTCACCGGCCGCGGCCTCCGCGGTCTGGTACGAGCGGATGCCGCTCCCACCCGCGGGCGGCGGGCGGTCGAGCACGCACTTGAGGGCGTTGGGGTTGGGGGTGTCCTGAAACTCGACGACGTCGTAGCCCAATGGGGTCGCTCCGGGGGCATCGATGGTAGTAGAAGTCTTGCCACCCCTGATCGCCCGATGGATAGTGCCGACTAAAGTTGGCCGAACACCCGCGCCTGACCGATCAAGCGGGACGAAAGCGTCCGTAGAGCCACTGGGGACCGACCGTTGCAACTGCCGCAGCGCATCCAGAGCCTGATCGAGCGACTCCAGACGTACAACGTCTTCGAGGTCGGCCTGGAAATGCTGATCATCGGGGTGTTCGTGTACGCCGTGTTCCGCTTCGTGCGGGGGACCCGCGCGGCCGGCGCCCTCAAGGGTCTGCTGGTGCTGCTGGTGCTGGTCACCGTGGTCTCGCGCGTCATCGGCGGCGGAGCGAGCTTCCAACGGCTGGGGCTGCTCTATGACCGCTTCGTGGCACTGGTAGCCGTGGCCCTGATCGTGATCTTCCAGCCAGAACTGCGGCGTGCGCTGGTGCGGCTTGGCGAGACGCCCTTCTTCCGCTCGACGCCCAAGGACATCGCATATGTAGCCGGCGAGATCGTCGCGGCCGTGAGCTACCTGTCCAAGTCCAAGTTCGGCGCGATCATTGCGATTGAGCGAACCATCGGCCTGGCGGGCCTGGTGGAAGGCGGGACAACCCTCAACGCCGAACTCACGGCCCGGCTGCTTCAGACCATCTTCTTCCCCGGGTCGGCCCTGCACGATCTGGCGGTGATCGTGAAGGGCCGGACGGTTGCGGGCGCGGGTGTGCAGCTGCCACTCGCCGAGCCGGCGGAGATGCCCGACCCCACGCTCGGATCGCGCCACCGCGCGGCCGTGGGGTTGAGCAAGGAGTGCGACGCGGTGGTGATCGTGGTGAGCGAGGAAACCGGGCTGATCCGCCTGGCGGAACGCGGGCGGCTGTCGGAGCCGCTGACGGTTGACGAGCTGCGGCGGCAGATCGAGGTGCGGCTGACCCGCTCGCTGCGGGCGCGGAAGTCCGAGCCGGTGCACCATGACGAGCATGCTCATCAGAGCGCGACCGGCGCGCAGGGGGAGCACTGAGGCATGTGGAGTGCGATCCGCAACGGCGCACTTGTGTTCCTCGTGACGGCCATCATCTGGTTCTTCGCGGAGGCAGAGAGCCTGCGCTCGGCGGTGGTGCGGAGCGTGGAGGTGTCCTTCGAGCCCGAGGCCGGGTCGAAGTACGTCGTCGGGTTGAGCCAGGACACTCCGGGCGTGCGCGGGACGAGCGTGCGTGCGGACATGATCATCGAGGGGCCGGCGGCGGCGCTGGAACCGATGGAGCGGACGCTGCGGCAGCCGATCGTGGTCTCACCGGGGATGGACGGGCTGTCAGTCGATCCGGGGCGGCACACGGTGGACCTCGGGGCAGTCCTCGCGAACCACCCCAAGCTGCGGGGGCGCGGCGTGACCTTCCGGAGCCTCTCGCCCGAGACGGTCGAGGCGACCGTCGATGAGCTGGTCACCCGCACGGTAAAGGTCACCGTGGAAGTGCCGGGGGCGGAGCTCGAGTCTTCGCCGGAGTTCAAGGTGACCAGCGCGCAGGTGACGCTGCCGAGTGCTCATGCCGGCAAGATCAACGAGAGCACCGCGGTGATTGCACGGGTCGAACCCGCGGCCCTGACGCGCCTGACGCCCGGGCGCAAGGAGGCCGTCACCGGCGTGCGGCTGCTGGCGCCGCCCGAGCTCGCGGGGGTGCCGCGCCTGAAGATCGATCCGGCCACCATCGACGTGACGCTGACCCTGCGGAGCAAGACGTCGACCATCCGCGTTGCGAGCGTGCCGGTGCACGTGCGGATTGCGCCCGGCGAGCTCAACAAGTGGGAGATCGAAATTCCCGAGCAGGACCGGTTCCTGACTGACGTGACGGTCACCGGCCCCGGCGACCTGATCAAGCAGATCCAGGACAAGGCTCTGCCGGTGGTGGCGACCGTGCACCTGAGCTTCGAGGAGCTCGAGCGCGGCATTCCCAGCAAAGAGGCCGTGTTCTCGGAGTATCAGACGGGGCTGCGGTTCGATGTCGCGGACCGGACGGTGCGCTTGAAGATCAAGCGGCGTGAGGCGCCCGCCCCGACCACGCCGCGGTGAGGGGGCCCCGGTTCAGCGTCTCACACTCCGATGGCCTTGGTGATCGGCGTCATCTGGTCGGGCGTGGGCTTCTGCATGAGGTCCGCCACGGACTTGCCCTGCATGGCGGAGATGCGGCATTCCTCGAGCGTGTCGAGCAGCGGCGTGTGGCTCGTGCGCACGGAGACGAGCTCGCGGGCGACCGCGAGCACGGTTGCCGCCGGAAGGGCCTCTGGCGGGCGAGCGAGCGTGTAGCTGCCCTCGCGCTCCGTGTCTGCCACGCGGACCAGCAGCCCGGCGCCGGCGAGGCGGTCGAGCATCTCGGCCACGGCCTGCTCGTCGATGCCGGTCTTCTCAGCGATGGCGGCGTGGTCGCTGGTCTTGCCCGTGGCGAAGCGCTCGGCGACGGCAGTGACGACGACCAGCACCGCCGCGGGGTCGACGATCTTCACGCGGTGCGCGACGGCATCCTCATCCACCAGGCCGAAGGTGGCCAGCAGCGAGAACTTAAACCCCTCGGCGTTGGTCAGCCGCTGGGTCTGGAGTGCTGAGGCGAGCTGCAACCCCAGCAGCACGATGAGCCATGTGATGTAGATCCACAGGAAGAACAGCGGCAGGATGGCGATGACGCCGTAAATCTTGGCGTAGCCCGTGGAGAAGCTGAGGTAGGCGGTGAAGGCCCACTTGCCGCTCTCCCACAGCACCGCGGCGGTGGCCGCGCCCACGAAAGCGGGCAGCGGGTGCACGCGGGTGTTGGGCACGATCATGTAGATGATGAAGAGCGCGGTCGTGCTGATCAGCACCGTGAGCACAAAGCCCACGGCGCGCTTGATGTCGTCGGCGGTCAGGCCGGGCACACCGGAGTCGATTGCCGCCAGTGCCAGCAGCTTCTGCTGGACGACGAACGACAGCGCGAGCAGGCCCATGCCGAGGGTGAGTAGCGTCCAGTACTGGGTGACGCGTCGAATCCACGATCGGCCCTCGGGGGCGTTGTAGATCTGGTTGAACGCCTTCTCAATCTCGATGAGCATCGAGATGGCCGCGTACAGCAGCGTGACGAAGCCGATGATCCCGATCGCGCCCGAGGGCAGCGAGCGGATGCTCTCGTAGCGATCCGCGATCCAGGTGTCGAGCCGCAGCTCGGCCGCGGCACGCTGGGCCTCGGTGGGTGAGGGGCCGACCATGTCGGGGTCGGGCGGTGGGCCGGGCTCAGGAGCTGTCACAACGACCCGGTCAAAGCCGGTGAAGTGCAGCAGGTTGGTCATGGTGTCCTTCAGCTGATCGCGGCTGGCGAAGATGGCCAGCAGCAGCAGCCCCACCACCAGCACCGGGATAAGCCCGAAGATGGTGCGGTACGACAACGCCGCGGCCATGCGCGTCAGCTGCGTGCGGCGGATGTTGACCACCAGCAGGTGGCCCATGTGAAAGAGACGGCGGGCCCGCTCGCCGCGCTCGGTGAGGCGCTGGGCCAGCCGGTCAAGGAAGCCCAGGCCCTTGGAGAAGGCCGAGGGCTCAGGTGGCGGGCGGCGGCCGCCGGGCTTTGGGCCGATGCTGGGCATCAGCGGCGGCCTCCGCGGGGCGGACCGGGGCGGCGGCCGCCGGGCTTGCGGGGGCCGCCCTGGGGCGGGCCGCTGCGGCCGCGGGGGTTCCCGCTGCTACGGGTGTTGCGAGTGTCGCGGGAGTCGCGGGACGGACGCGAGCCGCGGGTTGCGTTCCCGCCGCGAGTCTCGCGGGCATCCTGCGGCTTGCGAGTTCCGCGCACACGGGGCATCTGCTCCCGATCCATGTTGCCACCTGCGTCCCGCGGCTTGCGCTCCCCGCCGGGTGCATTCGTAGGCCGCGGCCTGCGATTGCGCCGCGGCAGCGTCCCCACCGGCTGATCGGTGTGCCCACGGCGCGCGGAACCGGGCCCCGCCTTGCGCAGGCGTGAAATCTCCTCGCGCGTCAGCTCCCGCCAGCGGCCCACCGCCAGCCCCTTGAGCTGCAACCCCCCCACCGCCGTGCGGGTGAGCTTCTTGATCGGCATGCCCAGGAACTCGAAGGCGTCGCGGAGGTGGCGGGTCGGCCCCTCCTCCATCGTCAGCTCCAGCAGCGTGCGCCCCTCATCCCGCGAGATGATGTCGATCTGCGGGGCCTGCATCTTGACCCCCAGCTCCCGCTCGGCCACCGCGCGGATCTTGGTCTGGATCGCGCCCTTGGTCTCCTCGTCCACGGTCCCCCGCACCAAGGCCTGGTAGGTCTTGGGCACGCGGTACCGCGGGTGGGTCAGGCGGTTGGCGAGGTCGCCGTCGTTGGTGAGGATCAGCAGCCCCGTCGTGTCGTACTCCAGCCGCCCCACCGGGAACAGGCGCGGTGCCGAGGGGTGGTCGATGAGGTCCATGACCGTCGCCCGTCCCATCTCCGGCTCGTCGGCGCTGGACACGATCGTGCCCGCGGGCTTGTTGAGCATCAGGTAGAGCCGGCGCTGGGCCTTGGGCAGGCGCCGCCCCTCCACCATGATCTCGTCCTGCTCGGGGTCTACGAACACCGGCAGCTTGCGCACCACCTGCCCGTTGACGGTCACGTGCCCCTGCTCGATGAGCTCCTCGCACACCCGACGCGCGGCCACCCCCGCGTCCGCCATCACCCGCTGCAACCGTACTTTTCGGCCGTCCTCTGCCATGGACAACGGTATGCGGCGAACGGTGTTATCCTGCGGCACCAGCCGGAGGCTGAAAATGGGCGACGCGAACAGGGATGTTCAGACAACGGACCAGTGGCTCGATTCCACCCTCGACCAGGTTTTCCTCAGCCCCCGGGTGATCGACGAGCGGGCGTACGAGGAGCTCTCGGGCTCGCTGCGCACGCTGATGAAGGACGCCGCGGGGCAGAGCCGGGCGCTGATCGCCACCACGGGCGAGGTCAAGCTGCTGGGGGACCAGCTGCGCGAGGCGACGCAGCAGTTGCAGGCGAAGGTCGAGACGGCGGTGCGGGTGATCCCCACGCTGGACCAGCGGATGAAGCAGGCCGAGGCGCTGCTGGAGGTCACGGGCAAGGACCTGGCGTCGAAGGTGACGGCCATCCAGGAGGCGGCCACGCGGGCCGTGCCGCTGGAGCGCGAGCGGATCACGGCACAGCTACGGGCCGAGGCCGCGGCGGCGGTGGACGAGATCGTCCGCGAGCACCTGCCTCAGCTGCGGCGACTGATTGATACCGAGGTCGCGGCCGTGGAGCGGGAGGTTGAGGCGCGGGTGCAGCGGCTGCTGGAGCCGGTGCAGCGGGCCAGCGACTCGCTCGCGGCGGCGGTGCAAGGCTTCGAGGAGCGATCGGCCCGCATTCATACCCAGCTCGCGGCGGACGAGGCCCGCATCGCGGAGCTGTCGGGTGCGCTGGAGGGGGTGATCGCGCGAGCGAACGGGCAGTCGGGGTCGCTCGCGGGGCTGGAGACACGCCTCGCCGAGGCGTGCACGCGGGCTGAGGCGGTGCAGTCCTCGATCGAGAGCACTGTGACCGAGGCGGGCGTACGGCTGGGCGCGGGGCTCTCGCAGGCGGAGCGGAAGGCGGGCGAGCTCTCCGAGCGGCTCGCGGGGGAACTGGATTCGGTGAACGCCGCGCTGGGGGCGCTCCACGTGGAGGTCGAAGCAGCGCGGGGCCTGAGGCCTGCTGCGGGGCCCGCTCTCTCGCCTGCGACCGATGCGAGGGAACTGGAGGAGCTCGGGCAGTGGCTCCAGCAGCTCATCACGCAGGGAGACCGGATCGGACGCGGGCTGGCGGCGCTGATCCAACGCGCGCAGCCGTAGGGAACGATCGCAGAAAGAGCCGATCGCGCAAGCGATCGAGTCTTAGCTTTTCCGCACGGAAAGACCAATCAACCGTTCGATCGCTCGCGCGATCGGCTCTTTCCAAAAAAGAAGCCGATCGCTTGCGCGATCGGCTCTTTGATTGAACTCAGATTCTCCGATCAGAACCGCGGGGCCTTGCCCGGCTCCTCGCCCGCCGGCTCCTCTTCCATGTCCTCGCCCTCGGCCTCCTGGGCCTCCTTCACGGCCGCGGCGATGGTGTCGATCACGTCGGTCGGCACGAAGACCCGCAGGTCCACGCCGCCGCCCTCAACGCCCGCCGCGATCCCCACCGGGGAGACCTGTGCCGGCACCTTCAGCTGCACGCCGCCGCCGAACATGCCCATCACGCCGTTTACCGCCTCCATGATGGACTTGGTGCCCAGGTACATCTCGAACATGCGCCCATTGGGCAGGTGCTGCTGCACGGCCTTGATCTGGGGGTCGTTGGAGAGGCCCTGGCCGCCCTTGCTGACGGCGATGGCGTCGGTCATGAGGGGCGTGTTCTTGCTCATCGTCATCACCACGCCGCCCTCGACCGGGGCGAGCATGCCCGCCGGGCCGTCGGGCCCGAACGCCATCTGCTGCATCATGGGCAGCATCGCGGCCTCGGGGTTGTCGTCACCGGCCTCTATCGACATCGTCCACGAGTCCACCTTCACGCCCGAGACCTCGGCCTCGCCGGCGGTGTAGGAGCTCGTGAACTTGATGCCCTCGACCTCCTTGCCGTTGATTTCCTTCATCGCGTCGCTCATCGACTTGACGTAGCCGGCGGGGTCGGTGGTGGAGACGTAGGTGACCGTGTTTGCGAACAGGCCGCCGTTGATGCCGCCTTTGCTCGCGCCCATCACCATCGCCATGCCGTTGGTGGTGTCGATGTTCTTGATGTCGCCGATCCCCATGCTCATGGGGTTGTTCTGGTTGATCTTCTGCATGTCCTTCATGAAGCCCTTGATCATCGGGTTCGTGAGGTCCATCGCGAAGGCCATGAGGAAGGGCTTGTTGGGGACGCGGGCCAGGAACGTGCCAGCGTTGCCGGGGGTGGCCATCTGCTTCGCCGTCGCGGAGCCTTCCTTGAACTGGGCGCCAAAGTCCAGCGACACGCCGGCCTCGCCCAGGCCAAGGCCCACGATGCCGACCTGGCCGTCACGTGCGAACGCCTCCATCACGCCCTGGGCCATCCCCATGAACGCCTGGAGCTGCTCGCCCTGCGGGCCCGCCATCTCGGCCATGTCCTTGGCCTCTTCCTTCATGGAGACCACGGCCTCGTCGATCTTGTCCTTGAGAGCGGCGACGCTGATCACGAAGATGATGTCCGACTTGTCGGCGATCTGGGCGCCGGTGCGTCCCAAGGCCTTGTTGTGGGACGTGGCGTTGCCGCCCTTGCCCTCGAAGCCCTGCACGCGCTCCTTGTTCTTGCCCAGCACGGCGTAGCCGCCGCCGATGTCCTTGAGGAACGCCGGCTCCTCCTCGACGGTGATCGATGCGACGCCGGCGGGGTCGGAGGCGCCCATGCCCTTGGCGAAGGCGGAGTAGTCGCTGACAGGGACGATGATCACCAGGGCCTCGTCCTTGTTCTCGCCCTCGAAGTCGAGCTTGCCGGCCTCGTCGGGCATCATGGCGATCGCCATGGAGCCGGTCTTGTTGAGGCCCGCGGTGCCCAGCAGCTTCTTGGCCATGTGCAACGGGTTGTCGTCGCCGACCTCATCCACCGGGGCGTTCATGCGCTTGCCGAGGGCTTCGAAGCGGGTGCGGGTCTGCTCCATGTTCTTGACTGCGATGACCATCCCGGCATTGACGGGGACGCGGTCCATGGCCGCGGGCACGTCCGCCCGGGCCAGCCCGGCGAGCGCGAAGAGGAGCCCGGCGGAGAGCATGGCGGTACGACCTTTGAGGCTGATCATTCGGAACGGTCCTTTCGATGGTGGGGCGCGGTCAGTCGCGCCCGCGTGTGTGAGCCAATCACCTGTTGGGGAAAGCCGGCGAGCGCCTTTCAGCGCGCGGCAACTGTAGGTTCCTCGGCACGAAATCCCACCTCTTCCGGCGGGTGTTGCGTGCTGCGCTGCGCCGTTTTCAGTGCGCGCGGTTTTTACGCGGGTGGGCGTGCCGCGTTACACCGCTGGAGCGGCAAGACTTGCGCTCATCCGGTTCTCACCGTGGGGCTCCCGGACTATGAACCGCTGGAAGGGTCGGGCAACGCCACCAGGGTTTCTTCCCGCCACTCCTTGCTCGGGCCGAACCACGCGCGGCCACACTCCGGGCAGCGCTCGGCGCCCTCGAACATGAGGTAGCCGCACCTCGGGCAGACCAGGCCGCGGAGTGCGTGCACGATGTTGCTCAGGCGGGTCTTGGACAGGAGGGCACAGATCACCGCGATGGTGCCCATGGAGAAAGCGCCAAGTGCAATCAGCCCCACCGCCGCGAGGACCTTCATACCAGTTCTGGCCCCGCCGCTTGTCTCCCCGAGGCCTATGAGCAGAAAGTAGAAAATGGGCACCGTGAAAATCACCACGAAAACGGATGCACCGGCGATCGACCGCCACACCGCGAGCCGTCTTCGCAAGTGAGGCACCAGCCTGGCGCGTTCTTCGTTCACGGGCGGCATCTTAACCGCTCACCGCCATGGCCAAAGAAAACGGCCGTCTCAGGACGGCCGTTGTCGAGTGACATGATTCCAAGACCCGCTCGCGGACTGTCGGGGCTCGCCTCAGGCGCTGCGCCGGCGCGGCTGAGCGTCCTCGTCCTCTTCAGCGTCCCAGCTGGTCTCGCCGAGGTCCTCGTCGTCCTCGACGGCGGCGTTGGTGGGCTCGAAGGGTGGGGCCTGGTTGGCGTTGTGATCGACGGCCAGGCTCTTGGCGGCGCGGTCCTTCACAGGGCCGGGCGCGGCGGGCTTGAGGGGTGCAGGGCTCGCCGGTGTCGCGGGCGCACCCGCCGCGGGTGCCGCTTCTCCCTCGCCGAACAGCGCCTGCTGCTCGCCGCCCGGCGTATCGCCCGTCGGATAGGCAATGCCCTGGGCCTTGGCCTGCTCGGCCGCAAGGCGCTTCATCTCGTTCCACTCCTCCAGCGTGATCTGCACGTCGCGGGCGACCGAGCCCTTGTGGTCGGAGATGATGCCGGCGATGCCCATGAGGTCGATGAGGCGGGAGGCGCGGGTGTAGCCGATCGCGAGGCGGCGCTGGAGCAGCGAGACGCTGCCGCGCTTGGTCTCGAGGACGATCTCCACCGCGCGGTTGAACATCGGATCTTCCTGCGCGGCCTTGAGGCTGGCGCTGGAGTTGTTCTGGCTCTGGAGCACGCGCTCCTCGTCGCTGGCCTCGGCGGCGGAGCCGGGAGCGCGGAGCTGGAGCAGCTGCCGCTCGAAGCTGGGCGTCGCGATCTCCTTCATGAACTTGACGACGCGCCGGATCTCGCGGTCGTCCACCAGTGTGCCCTGCGAACGCATGAGCTTGTGGGTGCTGGGTGAGAGGAAGAGCATGTCGCCCATGCCAAGCAGCAGCTCGCCGCCCTTCTGATCGAGCACGATGCGCGAGTCCATGCCGGAGGCGACCTTGAAGGCGACGCGGGCGGGCATGTTGGACTTGATGAGGCCGGTGACCACGTTGGCCTGCGGGCGCTGCGTGGCGAGGATGAGGTGGATGCCGACGGCGCGGGCCTTCTGGGCGATGCGGATGATGGAGCCCTCGACCTCCTTGTTGGTCATCATGAGGTCGGCCAGCTCGTCGATCACGAACACCATGTAGGGCAGCTTGCGGGGGACGCGGGCCTGCTCCTCAGGGGTCTTGGCGTTGAGGCGCTCGCACAGCTCCTCGAAGGGCAGCTCGTTGTACGCCGCGATGTCGCGGCAGCCCGCGTCCGCGAGCAGTTCGTACCGCTCGTCCATCTTCGTGGTGGCCCACTCGAGGATGGCCGCGGCCTTGCCCATCTCGGTGACGACGGGGCACATGAGGTGCGGGATGTCCTTGAACTGGGACATCTCCACCATCTTGGGGTCGACAAGGACGAGCTTGAGCTCGCTGGGCTTCTTGGTGTAGAGAAAGCCCATGATGATCGTGTTCATGCACACCGACTTGCCCGAGCCGGTGGTGCCGGCAATGAGCATGTGGGGCATCTTGGCGAGGTCCTCGATGAGCGGCTCGCCGCTGGCGTCCTTGCCCAGGAACATGGGCAGCTTCATCTTGCTGAAGCGGTCGCTCTTGCTCATGAGCTCCTTGAGCCGCACCTTCTCCTTGACCTCGTTGGGCACCTCGACGCCGACGGTGTCGCGCCCAGCCATGTTGCTGACGATGCGGATGTTGACCGACTTGAGGGCGCGGGCGATGTCGCTGGACACGGCGTTGACGGCCGCGACCTTCGTCCCCGGCGCCAGCCGCACCTCGTACATGGTGATCACGGGGCCGGACTCGATGCCCACGACCTCACCGTCGATCTTGTACTGCTTGAGCGCGGCCTCCAGGGCCTCGGCCTGCGAGCGGACGTACTCCTCGAGCTTGAGGCTGAAGTTCTCCTCGGGCTCTTCCAGAAGGTCCAGCCCCGGGAAGCGGTAGTTCTCGCCCTCTTCCACAACCTGCAGGTCGCGCAGGTTCTCCTCGGTGGCCACGGCCTTGTTCTGCTGGCCGAAGACGATGGGGAGCTTGGCGATCTTCTCCTTCAGGGCCTCTTGGTCGAAGACCTGCGGTGCACCGGGCACGTCGCTGTCGTCTTCTTCCTCGTCGGAGGCTTCGACCTCGGCATCTTCGTCGATCTCGTCGGTGTCCTCGTCCTCGTCGATGACTTCGACGGCTTCTTGGTCCTCTTGGTCTTCTACGTCATCTGTGTTCTGCTTCTTGCCCTTCTTCCCCTTGGCGGGCTTGGCCTCGATCTCAGCCTCGGGCGGTGGGCCGACCTGCTCCTGGTCGGGGTCTGCAACACCGACCGCCTCGGCGGTGACCTCGGTCTCCTCGCCGTCAACCTCCGCCTTGGCGCGCCCGACCTTCAGTTTCTTCTTGCCCTCCGCGAGGGCCGCGGTGTTGGGCTGGTCGTCATCCACGTCGTTGGCGCGGACCTTCTTCCGCTTCTTCTTGCCGGTGAGGCGAGCCATGATGGACGCGTACAGGCTCTCGCCCGCGTTCTTGGCGACGTTGGCGGTGGCCTTCACGGCGACCGTGCCGGCTGCCAAAGCGACCTCACCGGTGGCGGCGCCCACGGACTGGGCCGCGGGCACGCCGTGCTCGCGGGTCTTCTCCCACATCCAGCCGAACGCGGCCAGCAGCCACTCGTCGCACGCGACGACGCCGCCGATCAGCGTCGAGCAGATCAGGATGATCCCCGCCCCGAAGCCACCGAACCTAAGGCTCAGCTCCCCCACTGTCACGGTGCCCACGAGCCCGCCCGCGAGGTCGGGCATCGACCCGCTGCCGGGGAACACCAGGTGCTGCAGGCTGGCGATGGACGCCGTGACCATGACCACGCCGATGAACCGCACCAGCGCGTGCCGCAGGGACCCCGCGGCCGAGGACAGCAGCCCGATCCCGAGCATGACCACCAGCACCCACGCCCCGAACCCCACCATCTTGAAGAGCGTGTACGCCACCGTCGCCCCGAACGTGCCGCACCAGTTCACCACCGGCGAGTTGGGCGGGTAGCTCATGTGGCTGGGCGGGTCGCCGGGGTGGAACCCGATCAGGCTCGCGAACACGAACGCCCACACCGCCAGCAGCAGGAGCAGGACCGACCGGCGGGCCAGGTTCCCCGTGAGACCACCCGCGGAGCGCGCAGAACGACTATTGGAAGATGCCATACGGGGCCTGTTATCGACCGGCGACGGGAAGACCGGTCAGAAGTTGCGCGTCGGAGGATGGGGGCGGGGGCCGGCGTTCGGAGGGCGTGCGGGACCACGGTGTTCGTCTCCTGCGAATGCGTCAGCAACCGCGTTTGCAGCGCTGGAACGCGGATCACCGGCAGTTCGTGCGCTCCGCAAGGTCCAATATGGGCCTGCGCGCTCGTCGCGCAGGCCTGCGCGCTCGTCCGTATGGCCTGCGCGCTCGTCGCGCAGGCCTGACAACGAATCGCGCAGGCCAGACAAGGAAGCGCGCGGGCCTGCGCGGTCGCCGCGCAGGCCTGTTAGAGGATTGCGCAGGCCAGACAAGGACTCGCGCAGGCCTGCGCGATCGCCTCGCAGGCCTGTCAGAGGACTGCGCAGGCCTGTTGGACAGCGCTCCTGGACGGTGGGCGGGCTCGTCGGCACCGCCTGCGAAGGGGTCCGTTCGGGTTAGCTGCCGGCCGCAGCCGTCGAGCGGCCTCCCACCCAAACCCCATCCTCGAACCGCCCGATGCCCAGCGGGTTGCTGTCCTTGAGCTCGTCCGGCAGGAACTCCGCCGGCGCGTTCTGGTAGCACACCCGCCGGCACCACCGCTCGATCGCGAGGGGCCCGACGGCCGTGTGCGGCCGGTTGGTCGCGGGGAAGGGCCCGGCGTGCACCATGGCGGTGCACACGCGCACCCCGGTGGGCGGGCCGTTGAAGATGAGGCGGCCGACGCAGCCGGTGAGTTGACTCACCAACTCGCCGAGTTCCGGGAACTCCTGGTCGCTGGGACCGCAATAAATGGTCGCCGTCAGCTGGCCGCGGAGGTGCTCGACAATTTCCATTGGGGTGGCGCTCAGGACATGGGCGGTGGTCAGAACCCCCGCGGGGCCGAAGAGCTCGGGGATGAGCGTGTCGTTGCTCCGCAGCGCGGCCGCGTCAGCGATGAAGACGGTCGGCCGCTGGGTGTCGGCCGCGCCGCCCTGAGCGGCGGCCAGCACCGATACGCCCGGCACGGCGCTCACCTCACGCACCCGACGCTCGAACTCCTCCCGCACTCGCCCGGTGAGCATCGTGCGCGGCGCCGCGGCCCGCACGAGGGCGCCCAGTTCGCGCTTGAACGCCTTGCCTGCGGGACCGTCGTCGTCGACCAGGTAGACGCCGGGGCAGGTGCACTGCTGCCCGTAGCGTGCGAGCATCGAGGCGGCGAGCTCGCGGGCGATCTCCGGCCCGCGCTGCTCGAGCGCGGCCCGCGTGATGATGACCGGGTTGACGCTGCTCATCTCTGCGTAAACAGGAATGGGCGTTTCGCGCCCGCTGGCCAGCTTCTCGATCGCGAGCCCGCCGGGGATGGACCCCGTGAACCCCACCGCGCACACGAGCGGGTGCGTTACGAGAGCCTCCGCGACCGCGTGGCCCGCGCCCCCGTCGTCCTCCAGATAGCAGAGGACGTCGAGGTTCACCTTGGCGCTCCACACCGCTTCCCGCGCCAGCTTCGCGAGCAGACGCCCCGTCCTGGGATGACCGGGGTGCTCCTTCACCACCACCGAGCAGCCCGCGGCCCAGGCGCTAGCCGTGTCGCCCCCGCACACGCCATAGGCGAGCGGGAAGTTGCTCGCCCCGAAAACCGCGACCACGGGGCCCAGCGGCATGAGCATGGAGCGCAGGTCGTGGTTGGGCCCGATCGGGGTGCGCGGCGGCGCGACCGGGCGGTCCACCGCGGCCCGCACCCATGAGCCCTCCTCGACCAGATCCGCGAACATCGAGATGGTGCGGACCATGCGCTCGAACTCGGCGCGCAGCTCCTCGCCGGTGAGGCCGGTCTCCCCGGATGCGACCGACAGGACGTCCGCACGCGATGATTCCAACGCTGCTGCGACGGCACGCATGGCCCGCGCCCGCGTCCCCCGCTGCTGCCAGTAGAGCCTCGCCACCGCGGCGGCGTGGATGGTTCTGCCGATGTCGCGCGGGGCCTGGTCGGACATGCAAGTACGATAGTCCATGCCTCCAACCGCTCCCGCCGGTGTCCTCGTCCGCCCCTTCACCGAGCACGACGTCGCCCCCGCCAACGCCCTCACCAACCACTACATCCAGCACACCGCCATCCACTTCGCCACTCAGCCCGCCACCGACGCCGAGTTCCGCGATGGGTGGCTCTCGACGCGCGAGAAGTTCCCCTGGTTCGCCGCCGAGGTCGCGGGCAAGTTCGCCGGCTACGCCAAGGCGTACACCTGGCGCACCCGCGCGGCCTACGACCGCACGGCCGAGGTCGGCCTGTACGTCCACCCCGACTTCCACAGGAGGGGCGTCGGGCGCGCCCTCTACGCCGCCCTCATCAACGACTGCAAAGCCCGCCGCCTGCACACCCTTGTCGCCGGCATCGCCCTGCCCAACGAGGGCTCGGTCAAGCTCCACGAGGCCTGCGGCTTCACCCACACGGGGACCTTCCGCGAGGTCGGCCGCAAGTTCGACCAGTGGCACGACGTGGGCTTCTGGCAGCTGATGCTCTAAAGGGCGGCCCGCCCGCGCGAGCCGCGTTCTCACTGCTTGATCGCCGCCCCCCGCCCGAAGATGTCGGTCTCCCGCACCGGGATGCCCGTGGTCCGCAGCACCTCCGCCCCATCGGTGAAGATCGTGCCGTCGGTGTACACGTGGTTGATCACCGGGGTCACGCCGGGCCAGTGGCTGTCCATGCGGTTGTAGGCCTTGGGCAGCCACCGCGTCCTGAGCCGCAGACCCCTCGACGTCTCGAACACGTAGGACATGATCACGTCGTCGCGTGCTCCGGGGTTCAGGTCGCACAGCCCCACCCACCGGCGCATGAACTCCACCGCCGCCCTCGAGTGCCCGATCTTGAACACCCCGCTGGCCGCCCCCAGCCTGGTCGGGTCCAGGAAGCGCACGCCGGGGTTGGGCTCGGCGTACCAGTTGTAGATCATGAGGTCGTAGCGGTCGTCCTCCAAAAGCGTGGGCTTCTGCATGATCTCGCAGTCGGCGTCCATCCACACCACCGGCCCGCTCGTCTGCTGCAGCTTCTCCAGCGTGAAGCGGGGTTTGAGGCCAATGTTGCGCACCCATTCGCCGCGGCTGGGCAGTTCCTCGATCATGTGGCGAATCCCGAAGCGGTCGCAGCTGGCCCGCAGCTTGTCCGCGTAGGCCCTGTAGTTGCCGTCGGGCGTGTAGTAACTGATCACCAGCATCGTGGCCCCCCTCATCGCGCGGGGCGGGCTCGCCCCCCCGGCCACCCGTCTACCGCTTCCCCCCCTCCCCGGGTTGCGGTACGCTGGCGTGATGCTCTCCAGAATCCAGTCCTACCTGCTGCAAGGCATCGACGCCCTCCCCTGCGAGGTCGAGGTCAACTGCGATCAGGAGGCCAGCAACGAGAACGGCGACTCGGTCTTCGTCACCGTCGGCCTGCCCGACGCGGGCGTGAAGGAGTCGCACGAGCGGGTCCGCGCCGCCCTCAAGAACGCGGGCTACCGCTACCCCAGCGGCAAGACGCTCATCAACCTCGCCCCCGCCGACGTCCGCAAGGAGGGGCCCGTCTACGACCTGCCCATCGCCGTGGGCATGATGGTCGCCATGGGCATCGTGCGCCCGCGCGGCGTCGCCCCCATCCCCCCCCGCCAGGGTCTGAAGGGCCCCGCCGCCACCACCACGCTGGAGCCCGAGGGGCTGGACTACCGCAAGCTGCTGTTCGCGGGCGAGCTCGCCCTCGACGGCCGCCTGCGGCCGGTCAAAGGCGCGATCGCGCTCGCGGCCCTGGCCAAGAGCAAGGGCGCCACCGGCGTGATCATCCCCGCCCACAACGCCGCCGAGGCCGCGGTCGTCCCGGGCATCGAGGTCTACGGCGTGCACACGCTCACCGAGGTCGTGGGCCTGCTCAACGGCGACCTCGAGCCTTCGCCCGTGCCCACGCCCGACATCGTGTCGCTGCTCACGAACGCCGCGGCCCCGATCGACTTCGCGGAGGTCCGCGGGCAGGAGGCGGTGAAGCGGGCCATCGTGATCGCCGCCGCGGGCGGGCACAACCTGCTGGGATTGTGGGCAAGTGACCGTCACCGTAACGCCTTAGTAGTAGGAAACGGCGATCGCCCCAGTCTCAAGGGCAGGGCATATGCTGTTCACGACTTTCCCAAGGTTCTCTAGACGGATGCAGGCCGTCTCGGGCTCACTATGAGGATGATGGGATGAGTGCGCACGACGCCTATGCACGCGAGTTACATGACGCCTTCGGCTACTTCGCTACCTGGTTGCCCACTGCACCTGTTGCCCTAGGCGAGGTGGGCCGGCTTCGCGGAAAACAGTTCGAACGACTGGGCAAGCTCGATGACTATGGGGTGAAGTTCGCGGTCGCCAAGGCCAACGTTCACGCCGAACTTCAACACGCTTCTGAGGGAAAGGTTGAACTAAAGTTGGAATCAGGTGCAGCTGCGCCGGTCGGCCCAGGCACCGATGGCATTCTCACGGTCGGGTTCAAAGCCAAGCATGCGGTTTTTTTTCGAGCCGAGCAATGTGTCGGGACATCGATCGATGATCTCTCGCAGGTTGGCAACTCGATTGTCCAGTTGGCTGAAGCTGGGAAATGGGACCGGGAGTATCTGGTTGTCACAGAAATCCTGTCCGCAGAGCGAGCTATCATTCTGATGGCTAGCGAGAGTGGCGCGTCTTTTGCGGCGAGCGTTAAGGGGAGCATGCCTATAGACGCGGTGGACCTCGTGAACGCAGCCGTCGGGGCGCACATTCAGCGCTCATCGGGACTATCGCTCAGGATTCAAGCGAATGGGCAACTGACCCCGCTATTCAAGATTGGCCGCCTGCGTCGGCGCTTCTTGGGGTCCGAGTTCCGTATGCGCGGTGAAAACCGAGAGGAGAGGCAACCCAGTGGCCCCGAACTCTTTGCGGAAGTGGGCTTCTCGGATCTTGGGGCGCTTACGTTCTCACCCGGTGACGCTGAACCTACCTCCTGACATTCCCGCCGAACGACTCTTGGATGAGTTATCACGCCTGCTACATGAGTCTGATGCACATCTAGAGAGTGATCCGTTAAGCTCAATCAAATCGCTGAACGCAGCCGCCCTGCTCCTGTCACGTCTCACCGGGCCCGTTGCAGCCCAAACAGGTCGCGTGATCAAGGGACGACTAGTAACGGCCCATGCCTTGTCCGGCAACTCCGCTCTTGCGCAAGCGAGCTGTTTTGAACTTATAAACGAATGCTCAAACGCCGGCGACAAGGCCGGGGTAGCCGCCTACACAGCCTCGTATTTTGCGCTCCTTGGAACTTCCGCCGCCCCCCCGGCTCATTTAAGCCATGTAGTCGCTGTGTGGAGCGCGTCAGGGATGCCGGCCCCGGAGGACGCGCCTCGATCACACTGGACAGCCAGTTTGAACAATGCAGCCATGACCCTGCGTAAGCTCAAGCACTATCGAGAGGCCGAAACCCTACTACTAGAGACGCTTCGCCTAGAGCGACCCGCCGGTGATTCGAGGGAGCTGGCACTCTTCCAGTGCAACTTGGGATTCCTGTACATCGAACGGGGCGATCCACACTTGGCGGTTCCCCCGCTCGAAGAGAGCATCGCGGTCTCAATACGAGTACAGGGTCCGCACAGTCCCATCGCGGCAATGGGTCTTCACAATCTCGCTGCCGCGTATCAAACCATGAACCAGCCTGACAAGGCTCGAGTTCTCTACGAGCAGTCGCTAGCCATCAAGTCAATTCTCGGCAATGCAGGAGACACTGCTCCTACGACATCATTGGTTAACCTCGCTACGCTCGAAAGGGACGCTGGAAATGACGCGAAGGCCAAACTGGCCTTGCAGGGTGCCCTTCGACACTCCGACGAGGCTCAAAGTCGGGACATCCGAACAACGCTCTCGACTCTGCATGAACGGCTTGGCAACCACGAGATGGCCCGACGCCTCGCGTTCGAATCGTTGCAGCACTCCCAGGAGTGTCATCCAGCTGATTCTGTCGAGGTAGCGGCCGCGGAGCTTGGGCTGGCGAACGCGCTGAGTGATTCGGAAAATCAGGGGGAAGCAGAGAGGTTGTTCAGAAAGGCCCTGGCCACCTTTCGCCGCCTTGATGAAAGACTCGGCATCGCCAAATGCCTGAACAATCTGGGACTGCTGCTCAGTTCCTCGGGGCGGATAGAGGAAGCAAGGACGCTTTTGAAAGAGGCCTTGACCTATCACGAGCAGGCTGACGACGGGAGGCATGAAGGCGTCGCTGACGTTCTCAATAACATCGCTCTCTTGGACGTGCAGTGCGGTGATCATCAAGCTGCTGAGGCCGCATTCAGACAAGCCCTCGATTTGCGAGAACGTACTTGGCCCCAAGGCCACCCCCGCGTCGCGCAGTCCCGTTACAACGTGGGTATGTGTTTGCTCGACCGAGGTGCCGTGAAAGATGCAGTTCCGCTACTGGAGAGCGCTTTCCGCATGGAGGACAAGTATGTTGGAGACATGTTTTCGAGTAGTTCCGAAGAGGAGCAGTTCACTTATGGTGAGCAGCTGGTCGAAGACAAGCTGGACGTTCTGATGATGTACACCTCTACAGGAACCCCGAACGCTCCTGAATTACCGAGGGACGCTGAGTTGCGGCGGCTTGCGTTCGAGGTTGTCATTCGCCGCAAAGCCCTGGCCAGCGAAACAGCACTTGCAGCACGCAAGATTATTCTGGAGATGGGCAAGCCGGATCTGGTGAAAAAGCTTCGAGAGTTAGACGAAGCTCGTCACGAAGAGCAAGCGTCTCCCATCGTGTCTGCAGCCGAGCGTCGGGCCTTACTTGAAGCCGAGTTGATCGCCGCCATACCGGAGCTGCGACTCGAAGAGCGTCTCAGAAGGGCAGATACACTCGCGATGGCCGCTTCACTTCCAGCAGGATCGGCCCTGGTTGAGTTCGTGCGTTTCAATCTGAAGGGCGGGGGCCAGAAGTTGCCCGTTTATGTTGCCTTTGTTCTTCCCGCAGCCGCTCCCGATCGGCTAGGTCTCATCCTGCTCGGCCTTGCGGATGAGTTGGATTCCGCCATTCAGAACTGGAGATTGTCGCTACTGGATGGGAGCACAACGCGATCTGCTGCCGTCGAAAGGGCCGTGAGCACCGCTTTGGGGGCCATGTTCGACAGGATTCACTCTGTGACCAATGGCTGCAGTCACCTATTTATAGCTCCCGAGGGAGCCTTTGTGGGTCTCCCCTTTGAGGCCTTGACATTGACATTGGGCAATGGAGTTTTTGCGGTAGAGCAGTATTGCATCTCGTATCTGACCACCGGTCGCGATCTGTTGCGGCTCACCGAGGCTAGAGGTAGACCATCGAGCGCGCTGGTGTTTGGCGCTCCAGATTTTGACCTCGGTGTAAGGGCCACCGACTCTTCAGGAGTGTCTTGCCGTTTCGGCCATCTACCCAGCACGCTAAGAGAAGTGCGGTGGATCGCGGAGAGGCTTGGGGTTCAGGCTGTCGTTGGAGCTGATGCCACGTTCGAACGTCTTCGGTCTGCCCAATCTCCCGGTGTGCTTCACATCGCTTCCCATGCTTTCTTCGATCGACAAGACATCATCAGTGATGAAAGAAACAGCAATGACAGAGGGCAATCGACCCGCTCAGGAGTCGCTCTCGCCGGAGCCAATGCCGCATTCAGTCCGGACGGTAGAATTGTGCCGCACTCCGGCGTAATGACTGCAGCAGAAATGCGGAGCCTTGACCTAAGAGCGACCGAGCTTGTCGTTTTGTCGGCCTGCGAAACCGGCTTGGGGGCGATTCTGCGGGCCGAAGGTGTCGTCGGGTTGCGACGTGCCATCACAATCGCGGGCGCACGGGCATTGCTGATGAGCCTTTGGTCTGTTCCGGACGAGCCGACGTTGTTGCTGATGCAAGAACTTTACCGGCGGTTGCTGAGAGGGACCCCCTTGGCCGAGGCTCTGCGGGGTGCGAAGCTTGCTCTCCGCAGGCAGTATCCCGAGACCGTCGCATGGGCCGGTTTCGTCTGTTTGGGAGATCCTGGACCGGTCCAATGTCTTATGGGGACGAATCGAAACTGACTTAGGGTGGTACTACTTACTCAGTAGCATCACGGCAGTAACGGTAACGAGCACGACTACAGCCAACGCGATGAATGCCCAGGTCCAACGGCGTCGGGTCCTTTCCCCCCTTGCGGTCGCTAGCCATTGACGAGCCTCCAACGGTGGGAATTCGGTCTTGCAGCGCGCGCACCGGAAGAGGGCCTTGCCCTCTGCCATCGTTTGAACCCCTGTAGGTTCCATCACGTCCGCGCAGACTTCACAGACGGGCCTGCCGCCGCGCATCTCGACCGTTCCAGCCCATGCGACTTTTTTTGCCATAAGACCTCTCTAGTCCAGGACAGCTCCACCTAGTCGTCGGTGTTGAGATTACTGCGCCGTCGAGTTCGGTGCACCCTATCGCGAGCTCAATCCATGCATCGCCGCACCAAATGTGTCGTAATCCAAGAGCAGTCGCGAGTTTACGTGCCGAACAGGGCTCGTCTCAGCTATGCTCGACCGCGATCTGTGGCGTCAAGGGTCACGCTCGCAGTTCGGTGGACCAGTTCATGATGCTGGACGCTACAGGCATCCACGCTCGCGCACATCGGACACCCCCGGAGCATCTCGCCGTTCCGATTGGGATGCCACCCTCGGCCTCCAAGGCCAGAAAGCACACGGCAACCTCGACGCCATCGCAGGCTTGCTCAAGCTGGGGCCAGCGTTTGGGTGATCATCGCTTCAAGCAGGGTCTGGTGGTGCCAGCCGATAACGGCAGCGCAATCGGGGCTCGTCAGATGGGTTGGACGCACATCGCGGCCACTCGAGCGCGATCATGCGGAGAATCACTGATGACCTTTATCGCCGCGAAGGCCCACAAACACAAGCTGGATCGACCGAGCCGCAGCGCAAAACAGTGACAGATGCTGTGGGACCCAGTTTCGCATACGCACCGCCAAAATCTACCTTTTCTGGATTGCAAGTGTCTGCATCGAGTTGCATGGTCTCGCACAATGTTGCGGTAAGCCTTGAGCCCTTTGCCGACCTGGTTGTTCTTGGAAACATGTGTGCGTATTGATTACACACATGGAGTACGCACATGGTGCAGGACGCACGCGCATACCTCACGTACATCGCCGAGCCCCTGAGGCATCTCGCTGTACCTCTCACTGAGCTCACCCTCGACCCCTCCAACGCCCGCAAGCACAACGAGCGGAACCTCGCCGCCATCGCAGGCTCGCTGAAGCGCTTCGGCCAGCGGCTCCCGATCGTGGTGCAGCGCCAGGGCATGGTGGTCCGCGCGGGCAACGGCCGCTTGATGGCCGCGAAGCAGCTCGGCTGGTCGCACCTCGCCTGCGTGGTCGTGGACGAGAGCGAGGTTGAGGCAACCGCCTTCGCCATTTCAGACAACCGCACGAGCGAGCTCGCTGAGTGGGATGACGAGACGCTGACGCGGCTCCTCGAAGCGCTGCCCTCCGACATACTGGAGGTGACCGGCTTCTCTCAGGCAGAGCTCGACGACCTCATCGATGAGCTACGGCCTGCCGAGGTCGAGGACGACGAGACGCCCGAGCCCCCCACCACCGCCACCTCCCGCGCCGGTGACGTTTGGATCATGGGCGAGCACCGCCTGCTCTGCGCCGACAGCACCAAGGAGGCCGACGTTGCCCGCGTGCTCGCCGGCTCCCGCGCCGACCTCATCCTCACGGACCCGCCCTACGGCGTGGCCTACGTCGGCAAGACCGAGGAGGCCCTGGAGATCGCCAACGACGGCGTGGAGGGCCTAGCGGGGCTCCTACGGCCCGCCCTGGGCCTTGCGGCGGCAAACTCCCGACCCGGGGCGGTCTGGTACGTGGCCGCGCCTGCGGGGCCGCAGTTCGCCGTGTTCGCCAGCGTGCTCGAAGAGCTCAAGGTCTGGCGGCAGACCCTCGCGTGGGTGAAGGACTCCATG